>JAJXWC010000052.1 GCA_021781855.1 Bacillota bacterium
AGTCTTGGTTCTTCATTCTCTCGATGAGGTTTTAAGGTGGTATGAAACACAGGAAAAAGCTCTTTTTGTGATTGGCGGTGCAGAAGTCTTACAGCTTTTTGAACCTTATCTGGAACAGCTTTATCGGACAATCGTGCAGGCTGAATTTGATGGTGATGCTTATTTTCCTCCCAATTTTGATTTCAGTAAATTTCAAGAACAATCGTCTGAATTTCATGAAAAAGACGAGAAAAATAGTTATGCCTTTATCATAAAAAAATACAAACGAGTGGATTAAAAAAATGACAAAATCAATCTTTGGCTTATTTACTGCCGTGCTCTGCTGGATTTGCGTTGTGATTGCAATCCAATGTTTTCGTAAAAAGCGTTGGGGATTAGGAACACTTTTCTTGCTTAATGCTTTTACAAACCTCGTCAACTCTATTCATGCTTTTTACGGTTTCCTATTTCATTAAGATGAAGCAGAGACTAAATTCGAAGCTGCCATTTCGCCTTGCGACTTTAGTCGCTTGCGATTTGAACTTCTGACTTTAGTCGGTTAGTGAAAGCGGCAGCGTAGCACGCACTGCTGAGATGAATGATGTTAAAGGTGCAAAACCTAAAATTTAGAAGAGAAAAATGCCTACAAATAATACAACAAAATCAAACGTCCGCTGTTCATTTTGCGGAAAAGCACAAGAAGATGTGAAAAAACTCATTGCAGGAAGCGATGTTTACATCTGTAACGAATGTATTGAACTTTCTGTTCACATTCTTGAAGAAGAAAATCGTGAGGAGCTTGATGCTGAGATGCTAGAAGTTAAAACACCTCAGGAAATGATGAATCACCTGAATAATTATGTTATCGGGCAAGAACGAGCAAAACGTGCGCTTGCTGTCGCTGTCTATAATCACTACAAACGGATTAATTTTGCAGATAGTACAGACGATGATATTGAATTGCAAAAATCAAACATTCTGCTCATCGGTCCAACAGGCTCAGGGAAAACTTTTCTTGCACAAACGCTTGCTAAGTCGCTCAATGTTCCTTTCGCAATCGCTGATGCAACTAGTCTGACAGAAGCTGGCTATGTTGGCGAAGATGTTGAGAACATCCTTTTAAAACTTCTGCAAGCAAGTGATTTCAACATTGAGCGCGCTCAACGTGGTATCATTTATATTGACGAAATTGACAAAATTGCCAAAAAATCTGAAAATGTTTCAATCACACGCGATGTATCAGGCGAAGGGGTTCAGCAAGCACTCTTGAAAATCATTGAAGGAACGGTTGCGAGCGTGCCACCTCAAGGCGGACGTAAACATCCTAATCAGGAAATGATTCAAATTGATACGAAAAATATTCTTTTTATCGTAGGAGGTGCCTTCGACGGTATTGAAGAAATTGTAAAACAACGCTTGGGCGAAAAAATTATCGGTTTCGGTGCAAACAATAAGGCACTCAGTGAAGAAGATTCCTATATGCAGGAAATTATTGCTGAAGATATTCAAAAATTCGGTCTGATTCCTGAATTTATCGGTCGCTTACCTGTTGTTGCTGCTCTTGAACGCTTAACAGAAGATGATTTAATTCATATTCTGACAGAGCCAAAAAATGCACTGGTCAAACAATATCAGCGTTTACTCTTTTTTGACGGTGTAAAACTTGAATTTAATGATGGTGCTTTACGTGCGATTGCGGAAAAAGCGATTGAGCGCAAAACAGGTGCACGTGGACTACGTTCCATTATTGAGGATATCATGATGGACGTGATGTTTGAGGTTCCGAGTGATGAAACAATTAAAAAAGTGGTCATCACAGAAGATGCTGTTCGCGGTACAGGTCAACCTGAGCTGATTAGAGATACTGGAGAAACTGATGAAAGTTAATGTTAATCATCTTAAATTAACAATTTCTGCAGCTTCAAAAAAGCAATATCCTGAAACGGATTTACCAGAAATTGCATTAGCAGGTCGGTCAAATGTTGGCAAATCAAGTTTCATCAATACCTTACTTAATCGAAAAAATTTTGCCAGAACCTCAGCTAATCCTGGCAAGACACAGTTGTTGAATTTTTACAACATTGACGAGCAAGTACATTTTGTAGATGTTCCAGGTTATGGATATGCACGAGTTTCCAAATCTGAGCGTGAAAAATGGGGAAAAATGATTGAAGAATACCTCACTTCACGTGAAAATCTTCAGGCCGTTGTCAGTCTTGTTGACCTTCGTCATGAACCTTCCGAAGATGATAAATTGATGTATGAATTTCTGAAGTACTATCATTTGCCTGTGATTTTAGTTGCTACAAAAGCAGACAAAGTACCACGAAGCAGATGGAAAAAACAGGAAGCCTTGATAAAACAAGCACTTAAATTTGACAGTACAGATGATTTTATCATTTTTTCCTCATTTGATAAAACGGGGCTTGATGAAGCGTGGCAAACAATTGAAAAATACATATAAAATTGTGCTATGACAGGCTTCATAGCCTTTTCTAACATTTAGGGAGACTGAATGTATAAAATCAAAATCAATAAAATGAAATTTCGTGCACATATTGGCGTATTGCCTGAAGAAAAAATTTTAGGACAAAATTTAGAAATTGATGTCATCGTCGAAACTAATTTTGATTTTTCCGGTCAAGATGAACTTGAAGAAACGTTGAGTTACGTCGATTTTTACGAGAAAATCTCTGAAATTATTAATCATTCACGCGCAGATTTGCTTGAAAAACTAGCCTTTGAAATAATTAAAAAAATCAAAGCGCAAAATGAAAAAATTGCAGCTGTAGAAATCCATCTTCGCAAATTAGCAGTACCAATCGAAGGAATTTTTGACTCAGTTGAAATCGAGATGAGGGGGTAAATGTGTGCAAACTGTTTATTTGAGTTTAGGAAGTAATATCGGAGAACGTCAAGATTATTTGCACGAAGCTGTTCATTTGCTTGGTAAGCAAAGGCAGAGTTTATTTTAAATACATTCGCAGTTTTATGAAACATCGCCTGTTGGAAATGTAATTCAAGATAATTTCATAAATTTGGCACTAAAAATCTCAACAACACTAGAGCCTTTTGCTTTATTGACGTTGATTCACGAAATTGAAGCTAAATTAAATCGTGAGCGCAAAATTCATTGGGGACCGCGAACGATTGACATTGATATTATATTTTACGGCGAATTAGAACTAAATGAAAATAATCTTGTCATTCCTCATAAAGAAGTTTTTAATCGTCTCTTTGTTCTCATTCCGCTTTTAGAATTGCTTGATAAAAATTCAAAATATTTTTCGAAAATTGAAGAAGCTGTTACAAGACTTAAAGCCACAACACAAACTGTTCAAGTTGTTCCCGAAGAAAAATCAGCAAAAAATCGTATTGAGCAAGCCGTTTATGAAATTTTAGCAGCTGTTGGTGAAAATCCAGAACGCGAAGGCTTACAGGAAACACCTGAACGTGTTGCCAAGATGTATGCCGAAATTCTCTCTTCAGAGCGTTTAAGCAAGTTTGAAGAATATAAACTTTTTAAAATTGAACCTGCAGAAGTTGACCAGACTATTTTAATTAAAGATATCCCTTTTTATTCGATGTGTGAGCATCATATGCTGCCTTTTTTTGGCAAAGTTCATGTCGCCTATATTCCGCAATACGGCAATATCATTGGACTTTCCAAGATTCCGCGTTTAGTAGATTATGTGTCTCATAAACTTTCAGTACAGGAAAATATTACCAGAGAAATTGCAGAGATTTTAAACGAAATCTTGCAGCCAAAAGGTGTTGCTGTTGTCGCTGAAGCGCGACATATGTGCGTAGAAATGCGTGGTGTGAAGAAAAATAATTCTCTAACGAAAACATCATTTTTCTTAGGTGAGTTTAATAAAGACATCAATAAAAGAATGGAATTTCTAGGAGAAATCTCATGAAAATCACAGAATTAAATCTTGAAAAATTTTCTTTAAAAAATATTGCGATTCAGTTTTCACAAGCTACGGCAGAAGAAATGCGAATTTTATCCGAAAAAATTTATCGGGTAGGAAGCAAAGTGCAATTTGACCAACAATCTTTACTTGCCTTTTTTAATATCTATCAGCTAGAGAATTTGATTGAAAATTGGAAAAATCAAGACCTAGAAAAAATTTTCAATCGTCATAAAATTATCTGGGCGGGAAAGAATTTTAGTTTTGATTTGACTTTAAATCCGATTGTTTATTCGATTGTTAACGTGACTCCAGATTCCTTTTATGATGGAGCTAAGGAGCATTTAACACTGCCCTATATACTAAAACGTGCGGAAAATGATTTAGCAAATGGAGCAAGCGTTTTAGAATTAGGTGGAAAATCTTCGCGACCTGGTTATTCCGATATTACACCCGAACAAGAATGGCAAAGACTAGAAGTTGCTTTGAAAGAGTTGAGAAAACAATTCCCCAAAGCTATCATTGCGATAGACACAGATGAACCTTATGTTATGACCCGTGTTTTGGATGCAGGTGCTGATATTATCAATGATATTGACGGCTTTGAAACAGCAGAAAAGTTGAAAGTACTGGAAAACTATCATCCTGCAGTCGTTGCGATGAATAACGGGAGAGCAGGCTTTGCTCATGCAGAGAATGTTTATGAGGAGTTGCCGCAATTTTTTGCAAAAAAGCAGGAAGAATTAATTCGCTTAGGTTTGAAAAATGAACAAATTTGTATTGATGCCGGTGTTGGATTTTTTAATGGCGATTCTGGTCGTGACAGTGTAGAGCGAGTGAAAAGTACGGAATTATTGACTCCATTGGGATTACCTATTATGGTTGCGATTTCGCGGAAATCATTTATGAAAAATGTTTTCGGTTATGACGGCGATGAACGGTTACTTTCGACTTTAATGCTTGAGGCACAAATGATTGCAGATGGCGGAAGAGTTTTGCGAGTTCACGATGTGCTTGAAACGAAACGAATGATTGATGCGTTCAAGATTTATCAGAAATTTTGAAGTGATTACTTCGTCAGTAAGAAGATATCAGAGTAACATGAGCTCTATAAGATGCAAACGATATGCTAATATTAAAGAGAGCATAGCAAACACTCGTTAGGTTAAAGATGAATAAAGAACTGTTGGTACTTTTGCAAGATTTATATGCATTTGAAGATAAAAATAAGCTCAGTCAGGTTGCTGAATATTTGACTAATGCTCATTTTGAGCTGCGTGGAAAGTTGAACCCTGATTTACAACTGTCAGCAAGTGGGCTTGTATTTGTTCAAGAAAAGTTATTTTTCGTTGAACATCCCTATCAGAAAGAATGGCTTTTGCCTGCAGGTCACGTGGAATTGGACGAAACTCCGCTTGAGACGGCAATCCGCGAATTTCATGAAGAAACGGGCTATTTTGCACAAAAAAAGGGAAAATTAGTCGATGTGAATGTGATTAAAATTCCATTCAACGCGATAAAAAATGAAAAAGCGCATCTTCATATTGATTTTCGCTTTTTGTTGGAATTGACAGATGAATCAGCTGAGCAGGCTGAATTGCCCACTGCTTTACTCAGTAAAAATGAAGCTCCATTGGAGTTTAGAAAATATTTCAAGTATAAAAAGAAGGTTGAATAATGACGGTTACAAGGATTGATGAGGCGTTGGAATGGATACATTCACGCTTAAAATTTAATATTCGTCCGGGGTTGGCACGGGTTAAGGCACTTTTAGCATTGCTTGAAAATCCTGAGCGAGAATTATCCATGATTCATATTGCTGGAACGAATGGAAAAGGTTCTACAGTCGCTTTTGTACGCTCAATTTTCATGCAGGCTGGTCTAAAAAAAGTGGCTTCTTTCACAAGTCCGTTTATTGAAAGTTTTGGCGAGCGGATGTCAATCAACGCGCAGCCGATGCCTGATGACAAGCTGATTTACTATGTTAATTTGCTTCAACCTTTAGTCGAAAAATTGGATGCTGATGAACATTTGACTGGCATTACAGAATTTGAAATTATTACGGCAATGGGCTTTAAGTATTTTGCTGACGAAAAGGTTGATTTGGCAGTCATTGAGGTCGGACTAGGCGGACTTTTGGATAGCACGAATGTGATTGTTCCTGTCGTTTCAGGAATCACGACGATTGGGCTGGACCATGTGGATATTTTAGGACATACTTTAGAAGAGATTGCGGCACAAAAAGCGGGAATTATCAAGCCGGGGATTCCTGTGGTAACGGGAAATATTATTCCCGAAGCGCTGCGTGTGATTTTGGATGTGGCGGGGAAAAATGTAGCACGTTTATATCAGTTTGGGCTTGATTATCAGACTGAAATCGAAGAAAATGAATGCTTTGATTTTTCGACAAGACAAAATCATATTAAAAAGATTGAAAAATCGCTTTTGGGATTGCATCAAGTCGAAAATGCGGCAATGGCGATTGAATTGGCGCTTGTTTATGCTGAGAAAGTAGGAATTTCATTGTCCGAGCAGCAAATTCGCTCTGGCATTAAGCAAGCTTTTTGGCCCGCACGTATGGAAAAATTGGCTGAAAATCCTTTGACTGTACTTGATGGTGCTCATAATGTTCATGCGATGGAGCGGATGCTGCAAAATCTGAAGACAGAATTTGCGGGGAAGAAAATTACTATCATTTTTTCAGCCATCACGACAAAAGACATCACACAAATGATTAAAATGCTGCAAACGGTGGAGAATTCACGCTTGATTTTAACCACTTTTGATTATCCTAAAGCATTAAATTTGGCAGATTTCCGTTATTTAGAGGCTGAAGACGTTGAATTGGCACCGAGTTGGCAACTGGCTTTGGTTCGGATGCGCAAAATGTTGAATGAGGATGAACTTTTGCTGATCACAGGTTCACTTTATTTTTCATCTCAGGTTCGTGATTTTTTGTTGAAAAATTGAAGTTTTTGAGTATAATTAAGAACTGGCGGAAATCTGCCAAAAGACAGGTGTTGAACCTTGTGTCAACATGCTCTAGGGGAGGATAAGGAAATTTTGATTGTATTAGCAGGTACTATAGGTGCAGGTAAATCAAGTCTGGCAAAGGCTTTAGGAGAACATTTGGGAACAGAGGTTTTTTATGAAGCCGTTGATAACAATCCCGTGCTCGACTTGTACTATCAAGACCCGAAAAAATATGCTTTTTTGCTACAGATTTATTTTTTAAATAAACGCTTTGAGTCAATAAAAATGGCTTACCGCGCGGACAATAACGTGCTTGACCGTTCAATCTTTGAAGACGAGTTGTTTTTGACCTTGAACTATAAAAACGGCAATGTGACAAGAACAGAGTTGGACATTTATAAGGAACTATTAGCGAATATGCTGGAAGAACTTGAAGGAATGCCGAAAAAACGTCCTGATTTGTTAGTTTATATTGACGTTTCTTTTGAAACGATGCTTTCGCGAATTGCACAGCGTGGGCGCTCTTTTGAGCAGATTGACGGTCAGCCTGGATTGGAAATGTATTATCATCAAGTTCACAATGAATATCCAGATTGGTTTGCCCAGTATGATGTATCACCTAAATTGCGAATTGATGGAGACCATATTGACTTTGTCAATAATCCAACGGACTTGACAGCAGTTTTGGAGCAAATTGATGCCGAATTACGGAGAATGGATTTGCTAAAATGATTTGACAAAATACTTTTTATGAGGCTTTTATGCTTGCTGATGTACTGATTGTGATTGATATGCAAAATGATGTCTTGTGCGAAAATGGACAGGAAATTTGGCAACGTGAACGGTTGATAAAACGGGTTAATGCACGGATTGCTGCTTTCAGAGCAGTTCATCGCCCGATTATTTTTGTGCAACATCATGACGCTTGGCTTGAGAAAAATTAACCCGCTTGGGAATTGGTGGATGAGCTGGAAACCCGTCCAACAGATATTTTCGTGGATAAGACACACGCCAACAGTTTTTATCAGACTGATTTATTAAAGCATTTGACAAGACTGTCCGCTCAAAAGCTCGAATTTTGCGGTGCACAGACACAGTATTGTGTCAACACGACGATTGTTTTTGCTCATGGTTTAGGCTTTGAAAATTTTATGGTTCATGATGCGACTTCGACCTATGACAATGCGCAAATGACAGCAGAAGCGACTAATCAATTCTATGAGCAACTTTGGGATAAGCGTTTTTTAACATTTATAGATTAGGGCATTTGCCCTTTTTTTATTGAAAAATGTTATAATATATAGAAAATTACAAATTTGTCAAGGGAGATAGAGAAATGACGGTAAATGTTGCGCTTTTGGGGTTTGGCACAGTAGCTTCTGGTTTGCCTTTTTTGTTGGAAAATAATTCAGAGAAATTGGCGACGATTTTACATGATGAAATCCGGATTGGAAAAGTGTTGATGCGAGACGAAGCAACGATTGAAGCTGCACGTGCGCAAGGATTTGATTATGATTTCGTGCTGGATTTGGATGATATCCTTTCTGACGACTCTGTCAAAATTGTTGTGGAATTGATGGGACGAATTGAACCTGCGAAAACCTATATTTCACGCGCTTTGAAAGCGGGAAAACATGTTGTGACGGCAAATAAAGACTTATTAGCAGTGCATGGTGCAGAATTGCGAAAAATTGCTTTGGAGCATCAAGTTTCACTTTACTATGAGGCTGCAGTTGCTGGCGGTATCCCCATTTTACGCGTATTGGCAAATTCGTTTGTTTCAGATAAAATCACACGACTTTTGGGTGTCGTTAATGGCACGAGTAATTTTATGATGACAAAAATGGTGGGTGAAGGGTGGACTTATGAACAAGCACTTTCTGAGGCACAGCGTTTAGGCTACGCAGAATCTAATCCGACCAACGATGTGGATGGAATTGATGCCGGCTACAAACTCGCAATTTTGAGTGAATTTGCTTTTGGGATGGCTATAGAAAATGAAGCAGTGCTACATGAAGGAATTCGGACAATTACACCGATTGATGTTGAAATTGCGCAACAGTTGGGCTATGTGATTAAATTAGTTGGTGAAGTGGTTGAGGTAAAATCAGGAATTTTTGCAGAAGTAAGCCCCGCTTTCCTACCGAAAAAGCATCCTTTGGCAAGCGTTAATGATGTGATGAATGCAATTTTTGTTGAATCTATTGGCATCGGCGAATCTATGTTTTATGGACCTGGAGCTGGGCAGAAACCAACGGCAACTAGTGTTTTGGCAGACATTGTTCGCCTTGCTAAACGCATTGAAAATAATAGCACAGGAAAATCATTCAACGAATATCACCGAGAAACTCACTTAGCTGAGCCAGTTGATGTAAAAAATCAATATTATTTCTCGGTTGAAACACCTGATACGACAGGACAATTTTTACGACTGACCACGATTTTTACTAGTGAGAATATTTCGTTTGAGCAAGTGGTTCAGCAAAAAGGAACTGGTGTTCGCGCAGTTGTCGCAATTATTTGTCATCAAATTAATCGTTTACAACTTGAACATGTTAAGGAAAAATTACAGGCAGAAGCAGATTTTAAGCTGCTCAATGCTTTTAAGGTAATTGGTGAATGAGATGAAAATTACTGTTCCAGCAACATCAGCAAATCTTGGTGCAGGTTTTGATTCAATCGGAATTGCAGTAAATTTATATCTGGAAATTGAAGTACTTGAGACTCAGGTAAATTGGAAGATTGAACATGATTTGGGAGAAGGCATTCCAACTGATGAACAAAATTTGCTCATTCAAGTGGCAAGAGATGTTGCAACGCGCTATTCAAAGCAGCTTGTACCGCATCGTTTGCACATGACAAGCGATATTCCTTTGGCACGCGGTTTAGGAAGTTCTAGCTCAGTGATTGTAGCAGGAATTGAGCTTGCAAATCAACTTGCCAGCCTTAATTTGACAGATGATGAAAAATTAACATGCGCTACCGAAATTGAAGGACATCCTGACAATGTTGCCCCTGCAATTTATGGAAATCTCGTAATTGCCTCAACTGTTGACGAACTGACGACATCTGTTCAATCGGTCTTTCCTGCTTGCAAATTACTTGCTTTTGTACCAGATTATGAGTTAAAAACCTCCGATAGCCGTCATGTACTACCTGTTCAACTTGCTTATAAAGAAGCTGTAGCCGCTAGCTCAATCGCTAACGTACTCACTGCAAGTCTTTTGACAGGCAATCTGATTACTGCGGGAAAAATGATAGAACGTGACCGCTTTCACGAAAAGTACAGGGCAAGTTTGGTCAAAGAACTTGCGATTTTACGAGCAATCGGTCATGAACATGGTGCTTATGCAACTTATTTGAGCGGAGCGGGACCGACGGTAATGATTTTGACAGACGAAAGTCATCTGACAGCTTTGTCAAATCAAATTAAAGCTGAAAATCTATCAGGTCAGCTACATTTTCTTGAAATTGACCAAATAGGTGTGCGCGTAAGGTAAAGATATTGCTAAAAAATCGGACGAATCTTGGAAATTTGTGATAAAATTGAACTATGTTAAAAAAATCTGATTTCGAAAAACTTCCTGATTTAGAAGTAAAATTTGACGAAGCATTGGCAAAATACACTTATACCAAAGTCGGCGGACCAGCTGACTTCCTTGCTTTTCCGTATTCTATCCAAGAATTGACCGATTTGACAAACTTGGCAAAGGAAACGAATACGCCGATTACGGTACTCGGAAATGCGTCAAATCTCATTGTACGCGATGGTGGAATCCGTGGACTTGTCATCTTACTTGAAAAAATGAATCAAGTCAAAATTGCTGGATACACGATTGAAGCACAGGCAGGTGCGACACTTAAAGAGGTAACACAAATTGCACAACAAAATGCCTTAACGGGATTTGAATTTGCCTGTGGTATTCCAGGTTCAATCGGCGGTGCAGTTTTTATGAACGCAGGTGCTTATAACGGCGAAATTTCTCAAGTTCTTGCAAGCTGTAAAGCTATTGACCTTGAGGGAAATTTGACTACCTTGTCAAATACTCAAATGAATTGGGGCTATCGACACTCTGCTATTCGTGACCAAAATTTGATTGTGCTCTCTGCAAAATTTGAACTTCAAGCAGGCGACCCGCAGCAAATCCAAAATGAAATGAACCGTTTAAATGCACTTCGTGCAGATAAACAACCTCTTGAATACCCAAGTTGTGGTTCTGTGTTCAAACGCCCAGCAGGTCATTTTGCAGGACGTCTTATTCAAGAAGCAGGCTGCCAGGGATTGCGTATCGGTGGTATTGAAGTCAGTAAAAAACATGCTGGCTTCATGGTCAATGTAGCAAACGGTACAGCAACAGATTACGAACAACTCATTGCTCAGGTTATCGAACGTGTCTATGAACATTCGGGTATCTTATTAGAGCCTGAAGTTCGAATTATCGGCGAAAGTTTGTTGTGAAGAAAGCGCAGTAGGCTTGCAATAAAAGGATAAATGAGCTATAATGATTAAGGTTCTGCTAAGGCAGAAGATTTGACCGCTCTGTCAGTTGACAAAGCCAAGGCCAGACGGACAGCCGGGTCAAAAGCCGAAAATGGCGACTTTAGTTGCCTTATTGATTAAGTGAATAATTTTCACTTATGAGGATGAAGCAGAGACTTATTTAGTGGGAGTTGAAACTCCTACTGAATAAGAGTAACCATCACACGTCTAAAGCGGTGAGGGGATTTAGTAGCACTGCTTAGATAAAAAGCCTCACCCAAGAAACACGCTTGCGCGCATCAATAAGAGTATTTGAGGTTCTTCTGTTATAGGCTCAGAACGTCCGCTTTTTAGCGACAAATATTGAATGTGAAATCAGGTGTGAGTAGACACTTGGTTTTTATTTTACTCAAAAGGAATGCTCATGGCAAAAAACATCATTGAATTCAAAAACGTCAGCAAAGTTTATGCCGACAACGACACAACAGTTCTCAAAAACATTAATTTTGAAATCGAAGAAGGCAAGTTTTACACACTCCTTGGAGCTTCGGGGTCTGGGAAGTCAACGATTCTCAATATCATCGCAGGACTTCTTGACGCAACTGAGGGCGATATTATTCTTGACGGCAAACGCATCAATGATTTGCCGGCTAATAAACGCAATGTTCATACGATTTTCCAAAGCTATGCCCTTTTTCCTAATATGAATGTCTTCGACAATGTTGCTTTTGCCTTAAAAATCAAGGGCATTGATAAAAAAGAAATTGTTGTACGAGTAAGCGAAACGTTAAAAATGGTTCAGCTTGAAGGTTTTGAAAACCGTGCTATTGCCAAATTAAGTGGCGGTCAAAAACAACGTGTCGCCATTGCCAGAGCTATCATTGACCGTCCTAAAGTTCTATTGCTTGACGAAAGTCTTTCTGCTCTCGACATGAAACTCCGAAAAGATATGCAATACGAGCTTCAGCAAAGTCTCGGAATTACCTTTATTTTCGTTACGCATGACCAAGAAGAAGCTCTTGCCATGTCAGATTGGATTTTTATCATGAATGAAGGAGAAATTGTCCAATCAGGCACACCAACGGATATCTATGACGAGCCTATTAATCATTTCGTGGCCGACTTTATCGGTGAATCAAATATCATTTCAGGCCAAATGATTGAGGACTACCTTGTCGAATTCAATGGTCAAAAATTTGAAGCCGTAGATGGTGGAATGCGAAAAAATGAATCTATTGAAGTCGTCATTCGGCCAGAAGATATATGGTTTACCTTGCCAAGCGAAGGTTTCACCTAAGCCGGGTTTAATACTCGGCAAACTCAACGACCACCAAGCCGCACCCAATCTGGCCCAAGCGGCAACAAAAACCAGCCACCATGCCGACATATCGACGTTGGCAAGTAAGGTTAATAAGATCAACTTAGCGAGCAGTTGCAATACCAGCGCCACAACACCAAAACTGCCAACATGGGGATCTTCCAGCACCTTAAAGAATCGTTCTTCATTGGCATGAGCTGCACCGAGTGCATCTACAAGGTCGGACAGCCCATCTAAATGCAACGCACCCGTAACCCACACCCAAACTAACAGCCCGAGCAAACCAGCCAGTATCGGATGAACCAAATTACCCAGCCACCAAAAACCAGCCACATGGTGCCCAAGAATTCTGCTGCACATCGTTTGAAAAGAGACATATTTTAGCCTCGCTCTTACTGATACTTACCTATTAGATTCTGAGAAAAACCAAGGTTTTAC
>JAJXWC010000224.1 GCA_021781855.1 Bacillota bacterium
GAGCTGCTCAATTTCATCCATCAGTATCCCCAACTCTTCTCCTTTCGGAGCAAATTGACCATAATGACTGCTGATGTCGCTTCTGGTAATTGCAAGTTTAAACTTTTTGTGAAAATTTATTTTTTCTCCACAAACAGCCGCAACACCGTTTTTAGTTTCTCAGGTGCAGTTTTCCGAAAATCACTGATATAAATCTCCCGATGATGAAAATCCCGATGAACAGGCTGAACACCTTGCTCGGCAGCAAATTTGACCATTTTGTCAAAAGTTGCAGGTTCATTATCAAACGAGCCAACATGTAACGCTTGGACGCAAAGTCCATCTGTGATTTGCTCAAATTTGACCGCAGAGCAATCTATTTTTTTCTTTATAGCTGCTTCAGCCTTCGCCCACTCTACGTCGTCTGCACTGACAAAATCAGGCAACCGCAACATGATTTTCCAGATGAGCGCGGACTTATCCAAATACTCATTTTCAGGCGGAAGCTTACTCGTCCACAATCCCTCAAGCGGCGGTACAACAAACGGTACAAAATCTTTTATCAAGCGTTCTTCTTTTTTATAACTCATTGAAATCGCATAAGCGACAGGGTAAAGCTGACTAATCGCCGTCTGAAAAGATGCATCAGCAGGTGCTCCCCATCCGTCAATCGTGATGAAATTCATCGGTGGCACATTAATAATCGACAGCTTTTTCGGCTGATAATATTCTTTTTCCGACTTTTTAAAATCAAGTTTTATTGGATTTTGCATAATTTAATTATAACAAGATGTGAGCCCGATTGCTTGATACGAAGTGTCAAGTAGTGGATAAAATTTTGCAAAATAACCTGTCAATCACAAAATCAATGAAATTTTTTCTATCAGCAATGTTACACGCTGTCCATCCTTAAAAAAACCTGCCAAATTTGAAAGATTTGCAAAATATTGTATTTTCCAAAGTAGTCAAAAAACATCAGAAATAGTCCACATGTTCTGACAAACATTATCAAAGAAAATTGGTGGCTTATCTATCGTTCCCTAACTTTTTATCTGTACATTCTTTTATACACAGCAAAAAGTAATTTTAATGTTATAATATCCATAAAATTATTTTCAAAAAACAACTTCGAATTTTAGAAAGAGTTCAGTATGAGCAAAGAACGTTTAAATGCAATCACAGATGCCATTTTTGCAATTATTGCAACCATCATGGTATTAGAATTCAAAGTTCCCACAAAGCCAACTTGGGCTTCGCTCGCAGAAACCTTTCAACCGATGCTTGCCTATATTATCAGCTTTTTTATCATTTGGGTCAGTTGGTACAGTACGCATCAGCTTACAAAAAATATGTCGCGTATTACTTACAAATATTATTGGCTTTCTGGTGAATCCTTTGTTGTGATGAGTTTTACACCTTTCATAACTGCTTGGGTAGGACATAATTTTATGGCTCTTGTACCCGAACTATTTTATGCTTTAATCAATGCCATATCTTTTATCAATTATCACTTGCTGCTGGAGCCTGAAGCATTGCGCAATACTCCTATTGACAAACGTCCCCCCGTCCATTCAAATGTTTGGATTAACCGAGTTCGTTTCTTTTCGATTCTCATTGGTTTTACAATGATTGTTTTCTTTCCGCCTATTTCAATGATTGTGCTGCTCATTTTCTCTGGACTACATATTGTCGAGCACATTGGAATTGAAAAATTAGAGGCAAGTAAAAATAAGATATAAAACAAACCTCAATTAAAAGTGCAGTCCCTCCCAAAAGTTAAACTCAAAAATCTTACGTTTGGAGGCCTTTGATTATCACAGCAATGCGTGCTAATCAAAAAACGTAATTCTGATGTGCAATCGTTTGAAAATTCTGTTCCCACAAGCCAAATGAAAATATTTTTATTCTCTATCAAATTATTTGTTAATCTGTTTCTCTATCTGACGGTCAGGAATAATCCAGGGCACCATGCTCAAAATTGAAGCAAGCAAAACAATCCATCTGAAAGAGAATAAGCAAAGGACAAGACCAACAATTAAAATCAAGATAGAAAACAGAGCTTTGTAAGACCAGCGAAATGCTCGGATTCCTTTTTCGTGTCCTTTAAAAATTTCATAACTTAATAGATTGTAAATCACGTCCACAACAAGAATGTTGATGCCATATAAGAATTCTGGGAATAGATAAGTCGGATAGTGAGACAGCCAATTCGTGAAATAAGGAATGAAAGAGAGAAAGAAAAGTAAAAACATATTCCACCATAACATTTTCCCAGAAACCTGCTTAACCAAGTGGAATAAATGGTGGTGATTATTCCAGAAAATTGCTAGAAAAAAGAAACTCGTTGTATAGGTAATCAGTCCATAGCGTAGTTCGAATAAATCCTGAAGAAAAGGACCTTCTGGAAGTTTCATGTCGAGCAACATAATTGTAATCAGAATAGCTACAACTCCATCTGTAAATGCACTAATTCTACCGCTTGTCATTTTTCTCCTATTCTTCCCGAATTTCATATCATTTGAATATTCAAAGTTTTCTGATTCAGTCGCCAGCACTATTCATGACCAATCCTCATAATAAAAGCTGTAAATTATCCTCGCTTTCGAGGCTGTAATTTCATCAGACCCATTAAACCTTACACTTGAAACGAACTAATATAATGTTGTGTTTTTAACTTCATCTATCGTTTTAGTTCCTGCCAGCTGCATCGTAATGGAAAGCTCAAAATTGAGGTGTTCAAAAACTGATTTTACACCCGCTGCGCCGCCGAGATTCAGACCATATACAAATGGACGACCAATCGCAACTAAATCTGCTCCAGAAGCCAAAGCCTTAAAAACAT
>JAJXWC010000225.1 GCA_021781855.1 Bacillota bacterium
CTGCCCTCCTTATGCTATTGATGTGTTAATTATATCATCAAATATTATGTCTTTTGGAGTGAAAATCATTAAGCAATCAATACATTAAAAATATAGTTTGATAACAAAAAAACGCCCCGAAGGGCGGAGAATCCAATTTTAAAATATTTTTTCAAAATTAGAATCAAAATATTTTTTTATAGATTCATTTGAAATTACACCACTCTGTGGGGTATTAATCCACGGTTCTTCATTATGTGTTTTGTCTCTCAATGACCATGCAGAATAGCTTCCCAAATGTTCTTGAACAAAATTTAAAACTTTACTCATTTGTTTGTTACCAGATAACTCACTAAAGTTTTTTAATAATTCATCTGGTAGCTCAGTTCTCAAACTATCAACAATTGAATAACTCCCATGATACTCATTGTAAATTTCTTGAACAACTGGACCATACTTCCAAGCTAATATAGGATTTGGAAAAACAGGTTTTCCATACCAGTGAAGCGCAACGGCTTGAACATAATATACAAGCTTCATAACCTTCATTTGAGTTAAATCCTCAATATATTCATCGGATTTTTGGAGAATTATGTTCTTTACTCGAAACCAATCTACAATATCCATTACAGGGATCAGTTCAAAATTTTCATTATTATTTCCGAGGTAATCCTCGATTTTCTTTTGAGCAGTATCACTTAAACTAGTTTTATTTGATTCATAAAAATTTTTAAATGAATTTTCATTATTAATCAAATCTTTCAATTTACGACTATTGCTTTCAGTAGGAAGAGCACCATTTTCATACATAACAACAGTAGTTGGACTAAAACCGATTAAAGCGGCCAGATCACGTCCACTAATATTTAATTTTTCTCTGAATTCTTTTATTTCATTAGGATAAACAAACCCATGAGCATTACGATATTGATTGTTTGCCATTTCAATTGCTTTATCATCAAGTTCTTCATCGTAGAGAAGTTCATTTGTTATATCATCAAATAAGGCTGGTGCAGTAACCTCGAAACTCTCTCCGCGGATTGTAAATTTTTGTTTGTAATCTCTTTTTATTTTAGCCATGATAAATCTCCTTAAAATTCCGTTTCATGAAACGAAATAAATTTGACAGTCATTTCACTGTTAATAAATTTAAATTTAATATAATAGCGAATACCATCATCCGAGATAAAAACGAAAACCAAATCACCTGTTCCATTGTAATCAAACCCTATAGAGTCAAAATCATCAATAGACAATGTATCGACTATGACTTGGGCCAACTTTGATGTTACATGTAATTTATTTCGTGGAGCAAATTCAAAACTTCCCTCACGTACTAACGTTTTAAGTTTCGCTAGTGCATTTTCTGGATTATTTAAATCAGACACGCTTGCTCCTTATGCTTTAATTTTATCAAATTTTGATACATTTTTGTATCAAAACGATTTTATTTTACTCTTTTTCCAGTAAAATGTCAATATATTATATCGCTAAATTTCACATTTCTTTTCATGAGCAACAAAAAAAGCCCTCGCACGCGGAGGGCAGTCAGTTCATTTAGAAGTTTCTTTCTTTTTTTATTTTTGCGTGCGATGTTTGCTGATTAAATCCAGTTCTTGCCAGAGTTGATAGCCGTCTGCCAAGCTTTAACCATTGGCGATGGCTTTGAGATAACACCATCTTGGACTGTGCCAAACAAGCGTTGAAGGGCTTTGATAGTCGCTTGACCCATGATACCGTCCACAGCCAAACTGATTTTGAGCTTAGCGTTGAGTGCTTGTTGAAGTGCTTTGGTTGTTGCCGGACCATTAATGCCATCAACTGCCAGCTTATAGCCAATCTTATTCAGATAAGTTTGAACAGCTTTCCACGTCTCAGCTCCCAAGTATCCGTCAACGGCAATCTGAGGCGCATTTGGTTGTGGCGCTGCTGGTGTTTTGACAGGTTGACTTGGTTTAATATTTGCAGCAGGCGCATTAGGTGTAACTTGTACTGCTGTAATTTGATTGCGAAACCAAGCCATTGTATAACCAAAGCGCGCGAAATAATCGTCAGGGTCGGTGTGCGTTGTACCGCCATTGTACTGCGTATTCGCTTCATGATGCGAAATCACTTGCAACTCAATTCCTTTAGATTTGGCTTCCGAAATGATTGCTTTTGACAATTCCACTGCATTTGCAATTGCTGCTTTTGAACGGTTATCATCCGTAAATTCACAAATTTCAATCTGAGAATAAGAATAGCCATTAACATTGCCAGCACCCCATGATTTTTGACCGTTCGGATAAACTTGCCAAGCTTCGGCATCGTCCACAATGAGCTGAGTAAAGGCTTCAACGGTTGACCAGTTATTATTAAAATAATCTGCATTATTTTTTGCTGTGCTGTCAGGGTTTGCCGTCGAGTGAATCACTAGGAATTGCTTGCCGAGGTTAGGATAATTAACAGTTGCCCCTTTTGACGGAATGAGATTTGTTGTGCTTGTTGTGTAAGTCATTATTTTACTTCTCCTTCTGTTGTTTGAGTTGTAGGCGCAACGGCATCAGTCGTTGTTGAAGCGGTCGCATCTTCAATGCCAGCTTCAATCATCTTTGCTTCATTTGCGACATCTTGAACGACTTTTTCAACTTTAGGCGGTAGTTTAACCGTCGTAATCACAGCAAACATCGCATTGACGAGCAAAGCAAGTACACCAGAAATCATTGCGACTTTGTCTGTTAAATCCCAGCCCAATACTGAACCAACCAGCAAAACTGCTGCGGTAAGCCCCGAAATAGAGCCTGTTGTGATTGAAATTGCATGTGTTTTTTTCATTTTATTTTTCCTCTTTTTCTAATTCTTG
>JAJXWC010000226.1 GCA_021781855.1 Bacillota bacterium
ATGCCTCCATGACAAATCATCTTCTTCTTCGCGATATACACGTTCCAAACGAACTTCTACGGCATTTTTGTGCGCCATTAACTGTTCGTGCTCAGCCATTATTTCAATGGCATTACTCAACATCATCAATCCGTCACGTGACAATTCCTGAAAAGAGATTTTTTTGGTAAAACTATCCAATGTAATGCCGCTATACGCTTTTGCAAATCCATTGGTAGGCAATGTGTGATTTGTTCCCGAAGCGTAGTCTCCGGCGCTTTCAGGACTGTAATCGCCCAGAAAAACTGATCCGGCATTGACAATACGTTCACCTACCACGGTGTAATTTTTTGTCATAATGATCAAATGCTCAGGAGCATATTCGTTGACCATGGAAATTGCATCTTCTATCTTGGGAATAAAAATAATCTTACTGTTTTCCAACGCTTTTTTTGCCAAATCTTTTCGGGGAAGCAATTCCAATTGTATTTCAAGTTCACTCAAAACAGATTCAATCAATCCTTCATCTACCGTAAATAAAATTGATTGGCTATCAACTCCATGCTCAGCTTGCGACAACAAATCGGCAGCAATATATTTAGGACGGGCAGCAGCATCTGCTAAAATAGCCACTTCTGAAGGGCCGGCTGGCATGTCAATAGCTACTTCTTTCAAACTTACCAACTGTTTTGCAGCAGTAACATATTGATTACCAGGTCCAAAAATTTTATATACTTTTGGTACGCTTTTCGTTCCATATGCCATCGCTGCAATTGCCTGAGCACCGCCAATTTTAAAAATCTTCGTCACTCCGCATAGTTGAGCAGCGAAAAGCACAGCATCAGGAACTTTACCTTCCTTGTTGGGAGGCGTGCATAAGACAATTTCTTCACAGCCTGCAATTTGTGCAGGAATTGCTAACATAAGTACCGTGGAAAAAAGCGGCGCCGTACCTCCCGGAATGTATAATCCCACTTTTTGGATAGGTACTCTTTTCTGCCAACAACGCACTTGAGGAATCACTTCCATGTAAGGCAATTCAGCTTCTTGCGCTTCGTGAAATTTCTGAATATTTCGTTTTGCTTGCGTTATTGCTTCTTTCAATTGATGCGGAATTTTCGTGATAGCATCTTGAATTTCTTCTGTTGTCACTTGCAAGGTTTCGAGCAAAACGTGATCAAATTGTTGTTCATAAGCAATAAGCGCTTCATCACCCTTTTCGCGAACAGTATCTAAAATTGGCTGTACCACAGAAAACAAACGCGTTGTGTCAATGGCAGGACGTTGCAAAAGCGACTTCCAGGTATCGACAGCGGGATTTTTAATAATTTGAATCATATGAATAATATCAGTAAAACAAATAATTACGAGGTAATGGTCTAAAGAATCATTTTTTCGATCGGAATAACTAAAATTCCTTCAGCACCCATCGCTTTCAATTTTCCAATAATTTCCCAAAACCGTTTTTCGTCCAAAACAGAATGAATTGAACTCCAGCCTTCTTTGGCCAATGGCATAATAGTCGGACTTTTCATGCCGGGCAATACGGCAATGATATTATCCAATTGATCATTGGGCGCATTGAGCAAAACATATTTTTTCCCTTCGGCAGTTTGTACCGCATCAATACGAAACAAAAGTTCATCAAGGATGGTTTGCTTTTCAGCCGACAAACCGGGGGTGCCAATCAGCACTGCTTCCGATTTCATAATCACTTCAACTTCTTTCAAATGATTGCTAACCAATGTGCTTCCTGAACTTACAATATCAAAAATCGCATCAGAAAGTCCAATACTTGGAGCAATTTCCACAGAACCTGTGATGATATGCGTATGAGCATGAATTCCTTTTTGAGCAAAAAAAGTGTTGAGAATATGTGCGTATGACGTCGCAATTTTTTTGCCTTCAAACCATTGAAGTCCTGTATAGGATTCTTCTTTGGGAATCGCCAGCGAAAGTCGGCATTTGCTAAAGCCTAATCGTTTCTCAATGTTCGCTTCGACCGCACGTTCCACAAACTCATTTTCGCCTACAATACCCACATCGGCAATCCCGTCAGCAACGGATTGAGGAATGTCATCATCCCGTAAAAACAAAACTTCAATCGGAAAATTAGAAGCCGGAATCAATAACGTGCGTTTTGCACTGCCAAGTTTAATACCTATTTCCGAAAAAAGAAACATGGTGTCTTCGTATAAACGACCTTTGGATTGAACTGCAATTCGTAGCATGGAAATAAAATAGGGGATTAAATACTTTGTTATTTGAGTGGGAGAATGAATATTTTCTATATGATGAAAGAATAAAAAAGGCCTACCGACAAGCCGACAAGCCACATTCAATCATAAATATATTCCTCTAAAACCTACCGTTTTCGAGTAGGTTATTGATGATGCTCTGGGCACAATGAAACAATCAACTTTATGTGGTTTAATGTGGCTACAAAAGTAATCATTTTTCATCAATTAACCCTTAGCTGATATGTCAAAATATTGAAATACAGTTCACAGGCTCTATTCATTCAAAAACAGTTGTTTATCCGATTGCACTAAAACTGCCAATCTCTACAGCTTCCATCTTATCATGGCTCTTGCGTCGGTTTTATGATTGTGATTGATGGTTTCAAGGCCTGACCCAATAGACGAAACATCTTCGTAAGTCGTTTGAGCGATTTTAAACCAAAAAGAGAGATGCTTGTTTATATCGTAGTGCATATTAAGAAAATAACGACTTCCTTTACCATAAAGCATGGGCACGGAAAATACGTAAAGTAAATCTTTTTCGTAAACGTAAAACCTTGTGTCATAAATT
>JAJXWC010000227.1 GCA_021781855.1 Bacillota bacterium
AATTTCATCATGATTTTAATAGAGAGAAAAATCACACTTTCCGAATTTGACAAAATGATTCCGGCCTACCCAACGATTGCTAGTGACCTCAGCTATCTTTATTGAAGGTCCATAGAGGAAAGTCGCGCTATCTCTCGCTTCATTGCACAGATGGAAATAGCAAGTACTACCGAGATAAAACACTTGATTTCAAGTGTTTTTTATTTAGCTTAATTTAATCATAAAAACATTAAAATTCAAAAAAAGAATTAATTTGGAACGCTAAAGCAATCTTTTGAAACATTTTATGATACACTTAAAGTGGTTACTTTATCTCAGCAGTGCGTAGGGAAACGCATTTGCTAGTTTAAATTTGAAATATCTCCATCAAATCAGATTTCATTCAGAGAAATCAAAGAAATTTGATAAAATTAAACTAAGAAAAAAATGAGGAGAATTTAATGCATAGAAACCAACCTCCATCAAATTGGAAAATAAATTTTTATACCTTTCTAACAGGACAATTTTTGACAGCCGTGACGAGTACAGTTGTGCAGTATGCGATTATCTGGTATCTTACGCAGAAAACGGGCAGTGCGACTATCCTGAGTTTAGCCGTGCTTTTTGGTATGATGCCCACAGTGCTTTTTAGTTCTTTTGTTGGACCATTAGTCGACCGTTTAAATAAAAAGCTTGTTTTAATCCTTTCGGACCTTGTAGTTGCTGCATTTGCTTTAATTCTTGCACTTGTTGGTTGGCTTTCGGGAACCTTTCCGATGAGTTTCGTTTTTATTGTCATTTTGATTCGTGCAACGGCGCAGGCTTTTCAAATGCCGACTGTTCAGTCCATGCTTCCGACAATGGTACCAGCTTCAGAAATTACACGTGTCAATGGTCAATTTGGCATGGTACAGGCGATGAACCTAGTCGTTGCACCAGCACTTGGCATTTTTCTCTTTTCAGTCATTCCGATTCATTGGCTCATTCTTGTTGATGTGATTGGGGCTATTATTGGTACGGCACTTCTTTTCAAATTAAAAATCGAAAAAGTTGTATCACAAGGAGAAGAAATTCATCTTTTTCACGACACAAAAGAGGGATTCAAACTGCTTTACCAAAATAAAGGAATTTGGTATATGACATTAATTTTAGGAGCAACTCTGCTTTTTCTCGTGCCTGGAATGAGCCTTTTTCCGCTGATAACCATTGAACATTTTGGCGGAAGTTTAATTGATGCAGGCTGGGTTGAAGTTGTTTTTGGTTTAGGAACAGTAGTTGGAGGAGCCATTATCGGCTTCTTTGCCAAAATAAAAAATCGTGTGTTACCGCTTATGCTTTCGATTGTGATACAAGGGATTTTCTTTGCACTCATTGGCTTAATGGCGGGAAATCGCACAGGATTCATTGCCTTTCTCATTTTTACAGCAATCATTGGTCTTGCCAATCCTTTTGCTAGTGCAATGGAACTTGCAATGGTGCAGCAAAGTTACCAACCACAATATCTCGGGCGTGTGATGGGCGTCATGTTGTCTATTATTAGTTTGGCGGGTCCATTGGGAATGCTCTTTACAGGTCCTCTCGCTGACCAAATCGGCATACAAAATATCTTTGTGATTGGTGGCATTGGAACTATTTTCTGCGGTCTTTCACTCGTTGGGATTTCTAAGATTAGAAATTACGATATTGCTTTGCAAAATAAAATAAAAGTTGAGGAAAAACAATGATTTATCCCAAATATGGTGAAGCTTTCCGCAAACTGCGCTTACAGCATCGGCTTTCTCTCGCTGATTTTGAACATTTAGGTATCGCCAAATCCACGCTATCTCATTTTGAAAATGGAAAAAATATGTTGGCTTTTGATAAACTTGATATGGCGCTTCAAGAAATGCACACAAGCTTGCAGGATTATGCCCTTCTGGTCAATAATCTACAACCAGATTATTTTGTCATTCAATTTCACAAAATTGAGAAAGCTTATCTAAAAAAAGATTATTCAACGTTGAAGACCATTTACCAAAATAGTGTTGATTATCCAGATAAAGAAACTTATTATATCGGTTTATCAGCAAAAAGTTTTTACGCTCCTTTAAATGCGGAAGAATGTGCCAGTGTTGAGCGTTTTCTTGAAGGAATTAAAGTCTGGGGAGCTTACGAACTGTCTATTTTTACAAGCACTTTAGAAAACCTCAATCTAAATTTTGTCAAACAAGTTATGGAAGAATTCTGGAGTTATATTGATTCATTTTTGTCAATTTTGGAATATCGAACACTTGTTATGCGTGCTATTGTAAGAGTAAGTTTTCGGCTTATTGACCAAAATGATAAAGAAACAGCAAAAGATTTAGTTGATAATAGTCGAAAAATACTTATGCCAGGAGACACGAGCAATCGCATTATGCTGAGGTTTATAGAAGGCTATTGGGAACATGCTTTTGAAGATGAAATTCGAGGAAAAAAGCAAATGCGCCAAGTACTCCATATTCTGAAAGTGATTGAAGCACCAGATTTGAGACGAATTTTTCTAAGCCATTACAATCGTCGAATGAAAAATGCTCAGCAATGAGTATTTTTTTGTTCAACAAATTGAACGGATGAAAAATAAGAAAATTAAAAGAAAGTCTGATGAAGCCATGTAAATAAAGGATTTTTTTCTCTAATTTTTCTAAGAATTTAGGCTTCAATCTAAAAAATAGATATAAAAAGTATTTAAAGTGAAATTTATGACTTTGAAATCAAACAAAATAATGCTAAAGTAGTAATGTAATCAAAAA
>JAJXWC010000053.1 GCA_021781855.1 Bacillota bacterium
GTGTATATTGCGGATACTCTAGTAAGCCACTTGAAAATGAATCTTCTTCATGACTGGCTTTTTTTCCTAAAACACCTGGCAAAAGACGTACTACCGCATCAATTATTACCGTTGCTGCTACTTCACACCTGTTAGAACAAAATCTCCCAACGAAAGCTCGTCAGTCACTAAAGTCTTAATTCGTTCATCATAGCCTTCGTAATGACCGCAGATAAAAACGAGCTGCTTTTCCTGTGCCAATTCTTCTGCTTTTTTCTGAGTGAAAGTTTCACCTGCTGGGTCAAGCAAAATGACTCGCGCATCAGTATGAGGAATTTCATCCAATGTGTCAAAAATCGGCTGTGGCATCAAAAGCATTCCTTGACCACCGCCGTAAGGCATATCATCAACATGACGCTGCTTATTAGCAGCATTTTCCCGAAAATCATGCGTGTAAATCTCAACCAGTTCGCGTTCCTGTGCTTTACCCACCATTGACTGATTGAGTGGGCTAAACATTTCAGGAAAAATACTTAAAATATCAATACGCATTTCGCTTTGCCTTTCACACATCGTCCAATCCGTCCATCACATCAACATTCACGCGTTGATTTTTCACATCAACATTTAAAATCACGGACGGAATATAAGGCAGCAACAAATCACGTTTTCCTTGGCGTTTAACCACCCAGACATCATTAGCACCTGGCTGCAAAATCTCCGAAATTTTTCCAATAAGATTATTATTTTCATAAACATCAAGTCCGATAATCTCATGATAATAAAATTCACCATCTGACAAAGCCGTCAAATTTTCTTCAGAAATTTTGAGTGTCATCCCTTTGAATTTTTCAACATCGTTGATATGATAGAGACCATCAAATTTGACTAACCACATCTTTTTGTAAGATTTGCCTGATTTGACCGTCAAATCTTGCACATAATTTTCTTTGTCATCAAAAACCGCCAAAACTACATTTTTGGCAAAACGTTCTTCCGGAAAATCTGTCGTCGGCAACACACGAACCTCGCCTTGAAGGCCTTGTGTGTTCACAATTATTCCCACTTTGTAAAAATTTGTCATAACTTATATTATATCAGGATATGAAGCTAATTGCTTGACACAAAGTATCAATCTGGTGGATAAAATGCTGTAAAGCACAATGTCAAGCATTAAATCAATGAAGCAAGGACTTATTCAGCAAGAGTTAAGCCTCACACTGAATTCAACAGTCTGCTTAACATCCGCTATCTGCACAAAGTACAGAGATAGCCGCGATAAGATAAAAAAGACCAACTCCCTAATATCAATGATATCAGAAAGTTGACCCACTCTAAGTCGAAATGCTAAATCCTATGTGCTATTACAACAATCTCTGAGCGTCATGAATAAGAAATACAGCGATGAAATTGCCTCTTATTTCTTTGGCTACACAAATCTAATTTTCTAGGAAATCTCGCATCTGTGCAAGAACCTGTTGAGCTTGTGTGTCAAGGTGAAGAGCATGATAACCGTCAGAAATCTCGACAAACTTCAGGTTATCTCCCACATTTTCAGCGAAATTTCTAATAACCGGTGCCGAGCAAATGCCATCTCTTTCGGCGCAAAACAAAAGTGTTGGAATTTTCAGTGCAGTCGCATTTTCCTGTGCAAATTCTCCAGCTTCTTTAATCTGGGTGAAAAGACGCAAAGATAAGATATCGTGGTAAATTCCATCTTTGGTCACTTGTTTGACTAGCTCCGCATCATGCGCAATAGCTTCTAACTTCAGACCAGTATGAACTTTCAGTTTTGGACTGATTTTTCCTCCAATTTTGGCAAGGATTTGAATTACTTTTGCTGGTGATTCCGCTAAATCTAACCAAGGGGATTCGACAATCGCTTTTTGATAAAACTGTTGATTTTTGGGTTCCTTAAGCAGAAGATTGAGGATGATATTCCCACCCATACTGTGTCCCATGAGATAAATAGGGAGATTGGGAAAACGTTGAGTAATAATTTCACGAACTTCCAATGCGTCGTCCAAAAATTTTTGATAATTTTCTGCGACACCACGCTTTTTTGGGCTTTCAGCAGCTAGAATCCCATGCCCACGCTGGTCATGCATCACGCAAGCAAAATTTTCTGAAACAAAATAGTCAATAACTGTCAAATAGTGTCCGATATATTCACCAAAACCATGAATAAGCTGTATTACACCTTTCGGTTGCTTTTCTGGAATGAAAAGGCCCAAACGAATTTTCTCGCCATCTGCCATTTCCAAAAATTCATAAGTTCCCGTCATTGCGTCTCCCTGTAACTTTTTATTAAGGTTTATCTCAGCAGTACGTGCTATCTACGCACTTCGTGCCACGAAATCTCTCTATTCGCAACCTCAACAGTACATCGCACTGTTGAGCTATTGAGCTGTTGATGCTCGCTACATGAACAAGTTCGTTAGTCGCAATCGCAAAGTGATAAAGCACCAAGGCGAAATGGCAAGCTTCGAATTTCACTTGACTTCCCTAGGGTCAGTCGCTTAGTTTTTTCACCTAGAGGTTGCACCCTAGGTCTGGAAGAAATTGAAACTCTCTCCGAGTTCAGTTTTTGCTTTATCGGGAAAACAGGATTCGAACCTGCGACCTCGTACTCCCGAAGCACGCGCTCTACCAAGCTGAGCTATTTCCCGTATTTTTTATTTTTTGTGTGGACTTATTGGATTCTGATATTTGTTCAAAAGAGCGCGAAAGGAGAAAAACCTTGTTTTTCTTATCCACAACCTTAACAGCACACCGTGCTGTTAAGCTCTACCAAGCTGAGCTATTTCCCGTATTTTTTATTTCTTGTGTGAACTTATTGGATTCTGATATTTGTTCAAAAGAGCATGAAAGGAGAAAAACTTTGGTTTTCTTATTCACAACCTTAACAGCACGTTTTCAACATAAAGACAAAAAGCCCAAAAAATCAGGCTTTTTCTTATTGGTCAACCAAAAGGCGAACTTTTTTTCCTTCAACTGGCACAAAATAAACTACCGTGCGAATAGCCTGAATAATTCGTCCTTGACGACCAATAATTCGACCAATATCACTTTCAGAAACTTTCAAATGATACTCAGCAAATTCTTCACCGTCTACAATCTCAAGCGAAACTTCTTCCGGCTTTGTTACCAGAGGTTTGACAATCGTCAAAACCAAATCTTTCACATCTGTTTGCATTTCTTTCCTCTACTTTTGTGTGAAATGGATTAAAAGCTGCCCAAAAGCAGCTCAAATCTCTTATTTGCCGAACTTTTGTTCGTGGAATTTCTTCATTACACCAGCTTTTGATAAGATATTGCGAACTGTATCAGAAGGTTGTGCGCCATTGTTAAGCCATTCCATTACGCGTTCTTCTTTCAAAGTAACTTGATTTTCAGCAACGAGTGGATTGTAAGTACCAACAGTTTCGATGAAACGACCATCGCGAGGTGCGCGGCTATCAGCAATGTTAATACGGTAGAATGGTTTTTTCTTTGAACCCATGCGAGTCAAACGAATTTTTACAGACATGTTTATATTTCCTTTTTCTAATTTTAACTACAAGAAGTATTATAGCACGCTTTGATTAAGCTGTCAAGAAAAAAACTTGACAGCTTTTTATTTTCCTATCTGCATAAAATTTCATCTTAACATGCACTGCTTCAAATTTCGCTCAACTGCCTAAGCGACTGACTGCTTTAGCAGTATAGCGAGAGCATGATGTGCCATTAAGGTTGTGAGTGGAGAAAACGAAGTTTTCATCTTCATTTTGACAAGCTAATCTGTGAATCGCATGCTGTAATTCTTAATTGATTAGCAAGATTTTCTTGCGCCATATATACTGCTTGCTGTGCCGCTGCCGCTTGCTGTGCTGCTTCTAACTTCTGCTTGTCTTGGGCAGCTTGTTGCGCTGCTGCTAGCTTTTGATTAGCTGCTATCAATTCTGCCTGCTTTTCTTGAAGTTGTTCTTCAAAAGGAAAAAGCTTTTTCGTCCCATCAACCTCCAAGCTCGAATCCTGTCCTTTCAATGATGCTGCCGGTAAATTACTCGTATTTTGGATATGCAAATTACTGTCCTTGATATCAATGGTACTCGTTTTGCCCAAACTTAAATTTTTCACCGTTGAAGATGAATCCGCCGTTGACATTGCCAATGTCTTTGCTTGAACATTTTGCAAGGAAATCTTCGAGTTCGAAGCTGTCAAATTCACTTCACCCGTACTTTTGACATTTTCAAAATCCAGTTTTCCATCAGAAATCTTTACGGTCATCTTTTCTGCTGCCAAATCTAAAACTTGTACGCTGCCGTTATCAGTCACAAGTTCCAATGTTTTCAAATCTGATGGCACTGTAATTTTCATATTCTCACTTGAAAAATTAAAATTAATCGTGAGATTGAACACATTCTGCATTCCTTTTGACGAAATCGTTGTCAACCCTGTTTCAGAGGTTTGAATTTCTGGCTTTTGATTCATCAGTTGGCTCTCCACCAAAAATTCATTCCCTTTTTTAATTTCGACTTCCACATCGCTTGTGTCAATTTTCAAACTGTTCGTTTTTGATGAAAGCACTATTTTCGAGGAAATCATCTTACTAACTTGCGGTCGCCCATTGCGCCAATCCACCGTTTTTGCACCACCCATTTGCGAACCAATCACAAAGAAAATTCCACCAAGAACAATCAAACTTCCTGCAATCAATAAGCTTTTTCGTATTTTCATTAAAATTCTCCTTTCAAACTTAAATTTGATTTTCTTGTGATTCTACGCGCAATATTTTTCACAATCATCATAAAGAAATGACCAAAAAGGTAGGTTAATTTTACCACAAGTGGCAATAACAAAAGTCCAAAGCCGCCTAATGCAAATCCAAGTCCAACGAAGACAAGCATCGTCGAAAAACTTGAGAAAATCAGTCCAAAACCTGTCACAGCTGATAAAATTCCCCCAAAAATCAAGCTAGCAACTACAACATAACAAGTAAATAGAACAGAAAAAAGCACCAGCAATCCTGCCAGAATCAACATCACCACTACAAGTGCTAGAGGAAGCAGAACAGGCGTCGCAAAGATTCCAAGAATAATCATCCAAATCAGACGAAGCCGACTTTTTGTCGTCTGCGGCTGATGACTTTCGTCTGCCAAATCGTCTTGTTCCAAGAAATAACTCATTTTCAAGACTTGAGCAAACTTTCTGGGTTTACCGTATTTTGAGACAACTTCTTCAAGACTCAAATCAGCATCCAAAAAGAATTCTTCCCAATATTCAAGCAGTTCCTGAGCATCGTCGCGTGGAATCCCTGTAAGATTTTTCCACACTTCCTGCAAGTAATTATTCATCAGTTTCTCCCTCCATAATTTTATTCATCGTCTCGCGAAACTCCTGCCAGTTGTCTTTTATTCGCTGAAGTTCCTTTTCTCCAATCAGCGTGATTTTATAATAGCGCCGCATTCGACCTTCAAAAGGTACATCATACGTTTCAAGCGCCCCCTCTTTTTTCAGCCTCCGTAAAACAGGATACATCGTGGATTCACTGACAGGTAGGCTTTCCTGCACCGTCTTCGTCAGCAAATAACCGTACATTTCTTCTCGTGAAAGCAATACCAATACAGTTCCATCAAGCAAAAGCGTTGGGATTTGAATTTCCATTTTTCCTCCTTACAATATTTTATCTAACACTATATTATACGAAATATAATATTATGTCAAGAAAAAAATCATAGAAATCTATGATTTTCTCATTTCTTCAAGTAATTTTTTTGCGACTGACTGATTCATCAGTTTTTCCTGTCGCAAAAGTTGTGCAAGTTCGGAAATTTCATCGGGATGCGCATCAACAGTCATTGCAAGTGCACGTGCTTGTAATCCCATATGTCCCTGTTGTATTCCTTCCGAGACAAGCGCTCGAAGTGCGGCAAGATTTTGCGCCAAGCCAACGGCAGCAATAATTTCAGCCAACTCTTCAGCTTGCGTGACTTGCAGAATTTCTAGCGCAGCCTGAGCCTTAGGAAGCACTTTGGTGCCACCTCCAACACTAGCGACAGGAAGTGGTAAAGTTAATTCACCAAACAAAAAGTCTCCCTCAACTTTCCAAGTTGCCAATCCCCGATACTGACCGTCCAGCGCAGCAAAAGCATGTATACCTGCTGCAATCGCTCGTGTATCATTTCCCGTTGCAAGTACTACCGCTGAAATCCCATTCATGATGCCTTTGTTATGTGTTGCCGCACGATAGGGGTCAAGTTTGGAGAATCGTGAAGCAAGCTCAATTTTTTCTGCGACTTCCAAACCATTTCCCGTTTTTGATAAACGTTCAATCGGTGCTTTACAGGTTACTGTGACCAAAGATTCTGTAGCAAAATTGCTGAGAATACTGAATAGGATTTTTTCTTCTGGAAACCACTGACGAAAAAGCTCCGAAATCCCCTCCAAGATTGAATTAACAATATTCGCTCCCATAGCATCTTTAACATCAATTTTGAAGTCAATCGAGAGGAAGTTTTCTTCAAAATTTCGGAGTGAAATATCGCGTAAGCCACCGCCACGCTTGAGAATAGACGGATAAGCTTTTTCAGCCTGAGCAAAGATTTCTGCTCTGTCTGTAATGATTTTCTCATTAATCACGCCTTTATCTTTCACATCGTAAAAGACAATTTGTCCTCTCATCAACCGCTCGCAAATTCTGGCAGAAAACTCTCCTGCCATTCTAGCACCATTTCCCGCTGCTGCAATGACCGATGGTTCTTCTGTTGCCATCGGAACAATATATTTTTTGCCATTGACAACAAAATTTTGTGCCAAGCCAAGCGGAATTTCAAATTCACTGATTTGATTTTCAATAAGATTATTGGCTACTGTCCCATCAAGTGCCGTATTTTCAAGAACTTCCCGTGTTACAGCACCTAAATGAAGTGAATCCAGCCTTTCAGCTGGAGTCATTTGATAAAATTTTTTATTTTCCATAATGAGCATTTTCCAAAAGAACGGCTAAACCAAGACCACCACCAATACAGAGACTGGCAACACCATAGTGTTTATTTTCTTGGACAAGCTGATAGCTAAGCGTTCCGAGTAACCGTGCACCTGTACTTCCTAATGGATGTCCAAGCGCAATCGAACCGCCATAAATATTGACCTTTTCGCTCGGAATACCTAGCTCTCGATTGATTACAATACTCGATGCAGCGAAAGCCTCATTGATTTCAAAAAGGTCTATATCATCAATCGTCAACTCTGTTTTTTCAAGTAATTCACGAATAGCTTTGATTGGCGAAATCCCCATATTTTCAGGTGCTACACCAATTTCAGAAGTAGCTTTAATTATACTCAGATACTCAAGCTGATGTTCGTCAGCAAAATCACGCGACGCAAGAAGTAAAGCCGTTCCGCCGTCATTTACAGGAGAAGAATTTCCTGCGGTAAGTTTACCGTCTGCCTTATAAGCTGTGCGCAGCTGCGCTAATTTTTCTAGTGAAGTGTCTGGACGTGGTCCCTGGTCAATTACAGCCTCGCCAATACTCATGAGTTCTCGGTCGAATTTATGATTTTCGCGAGCAATGAGCGCTTTCTGGTGTGAATTCAAGGCAAACTCATCCATTTCCTCACGACTAATACCGTGATTTTCGGCAATAATTTCAACCGTGTGTCCCATTAAATCACCAGAAAATGCGTCAAGCAACCCATCTTTCATAAATGCCTGAACAGGATTTCCAGCGTCATCTGTTGTTACAACAGGTGTTCCAGACATTTTTTCAACTCCGCCTGCCACAACAACTTCCGCTTCACCAAGCAAAATCGCTTGACGAGCCAAAATCGCTGTTTTCATTCCTGAACCACAAACTTCGTTAATAGTCATCGCAGGAACTTCGACAGGCAAGCCTGCATTGACACTAATTTGACGAGCAATATTTTGCCCTTGCCCTGCTGTGACAACGGAACCGAAAATAAGTGAATTAACTTTTTTTCCAGCTATATTATTGCGTTCAAGCAATTTTTGGACGAGACTTGCACCGAGTTCGACTGCCGTGAAATCGCTTAATTGCCCATTATATTTGCCTATTGGCGTTCTAATACTATCTAAAATTACTGCTTCTTTCATTTTCATACTAAAAGATTATAACATATTTTCAGAAAAAAAATATCACTTTCTGCCTAAGTTTTTGCTATAATATTTTTATGAATAAAAATGAATTAAAAGTTGGTATAGATAAATTATCGTTTTTTGTGCCTAATTTTTATGTGGACATGACCGATTTGGCTTTGGCAAGACATGTGGAACCTGCGAAATTTCATGTCGGAATTGGACAAGACGAAATGGCGGTTAATCCAATAACTGAGGATATCGTAACCTTCGCTACTAATGCTGCTGCTGCTATCGTGAGCGATGCCGATAAAAAACTGATTGATATGGTGATTGTCGGTACAGAGTCTAGTGTGGACGAATCAAAAGCTTCGGCAGTTGTTGTGCATGGGTTGCTAGATATTCAGCCTTTTGCACGCTCGATTGAGTTCAAAGAGGCTTGCTACGCCGCAACGGCGGGCTTGGCGCTCGCACGTGACCATGTTTGGCGACACCCTGAGCGCAAGGTGCTCGTTATTGCGGCGGATATTGCAAAATATGGCTTACGCACGGGTGGTGAGCCTACTCAAGGCGCAGGTGCCGTGGCGATGATAATTTCAGCAAATCCACGGATTTTAGCACTTAATTCTGACAATGTAAGTTTGACACAGGATATTTACGACTTCTGGCGGCCAATGGGGCAGACTTATCCTTCAGTTGACGGCAAATTTTCTAATAGTGTTTACATTGATGCTTTTGCGCAGGTTTGGGAGGAGTACTCTGCACGTTTTGGCGCAAAATTCAGCGATTTTGCTGCACTTGCTTTTCACACTCCTTACACAAAAATGGGGAAAAAAGCGTTACTTCCCAAATTAGAACAAGAATCTGCCGACACTCGCAATCACTTACTTGAGCAATATGAAAAAGGTATCGTTTACAACCGACGCGTTGGTAATTTATACACGGGTTCACTTTATTTAAGTTTGATTTCTTTACTTGAAAATTCTGAGGACTTGGCGGCTGGTGACAAATTAGGCTTATTTTCCTACGGTTCTGGTACAGTTGCTGAATTTTTCTCTGGTGAGTTGATGCCTGATTTCAGACATCACTTGCGTGCTGAAGCACATCAGAACTTGCTTGACCGACGAGTAAAATTGTCGATTGAAGCCTATGAAACGATGTTTAATGAACAAATTGATTTGAATCATAATACGATTTTTGCTGATGATTTGCCTTTTTCGATTTCCGAAGTTCGAGATAATCACCGCATTTATCGCAAAACAATTTGACAAACTTGTCAAAAAGACGATTTTCATAATTGAAAATCGTCTTTTTATTTCAACGGTACGCACTAATCCCCCATCTTCGCAGCTTTGTTTCTACAAATCTCTTTCGTGGCGAAGCGAAGATAGAACGACTAGATATAGGGCAACCTCATCTCAAAGATATTAAGCAACCTGTAAGCCGTTTTATTAAACTATTTTATAAGCACCTGATTTCAAATCTCCTAATTCATAGATACCAATCCGTGTGCGAATAAGCCGTAAGGTTGGAAAACCGACAGCTGCTGTCATTCTGCGAACTTGACGATTGCGACCTTCTTTAATTGAAATTTCAACCCAACTCGTTGGAATATTTTTTCGTTCCCGAATTGGTGGTGTTCTCTCCCAAAGCCAACTTGGTTCTTCAATTTGGCGAACCTTAGCGGGTAGAGTTTTCCCATCTTTGAGCAAAACTCCTGCTTGTAGCTTTTGGACAGCTTCGTCAGTTAATCGTCCTTCAACCTGTACCACATAAGTCTTAAATGACTTTAACTTCGGGCTGGTCAAACGATGATTGAGCTTACCATCGTCTGTCAAAAGGAGCAAACCTTCGCTGTCTTTATCTAGCCTTCCTGCCGCATAAACATTGGGAATATTGATAAAATCTGCTAGTGTTTTACGATTTTCATGGTCTGTAAATTTCGTTAAAACATCATAGGGTTTATTAAATAAAATAATCATAAATCACTTAAAATACCGTTCTGCGAGTACTTTGCGCTCCGTTGCTTCATCTGCAATTTCACGTAAAAGTGCAAAGATTAATTCGTCGCTCATACGACAAATAACTGCCAAAACTTCATCGTTAAATGGAAGCATTGCAGCCAAAGTCAATCCGTCAGCCAATTCTTCAGGTACCGCTGACAATTCTTGGACGACAAAATCAATTTCATTTGCAATCAAGGCCTCATTTGCCTCACTCACAAAATGCTCTGCCGAAAAATTGACAAGCTCTAGTTCCAAATCAGCGTGATTTTTTTGCAGCAATTTCGCTACACAAGTAGTATATTTCTGCTCTGTCATACTATTTCCCAATTTAAATTTCATTAATAGCTCCTGATAATATTTTTTCTCAGCAGTGTAGTGCAAATGCACAGAGATGGCGATTTGACTTCTGGTATAGGATAACCCCCAATGTTAAGCATACTGTTATAGCCTTAGCCACTTCGTTTCTTCTCTTGGATGTTATATCATAAATTCAGCGGAAATTTCAATTCCCACCGAATAAGCCTCTGCTTTATTTTCTAATTATACTAAAAAAATCCTGAAAATCAGGATTTTAAACTTGAGAGTAAATTTTAACCTAGCAAGTGCTTGCTGTCTACGCATGTCGTACTCCAAAAGACGAGAACATTTCTCTAAGAAGCTACTAATTCCAAGACTTCAGGGTACGAACAACGCTTGTAAAGTTAAATCGTTCGAGTAGCGAAACTACGACTTTCCATAACTTTCAATATTGCCGCCACTGTGTCAAGTGCTGTAAAGAGCGGAATACCACGACTGATTGCCTCTTGACGAATACGGAAACCATCTGTTTCAGCAGTTAATGATGCTCGATTGTTGCCCATGGTATTGACAATCGCCTGCACACGACCCCGACGAATATCCTCAACGACCGTCCCTTCTTCATAGTCGCTCCCTGAGAGTTTCCCGACCTCGCGCACATACAGTCCATTTTCTTGGAAAAATGCTGCCGTTCCCTCGGTAGCTGCAAGTGAATAGCCGATTTCAGCGAAGCCGCGGGCAAGCTGCAACGCTTCTTCTTTATCGTCATTCGCCACAGTAAAGAGCACCGTGCCATAGTCTTCCATGTGGAGTTTTGCCGCTTCAAAACTCTTATAAAGGGCTTTTTCAAGCGTGTAATCTGAGCCCATGGCTTCACCTGTGGATTTCATCTCAGGTCCTAAGAGACTGTCAACCTTAGCGAGCTTGGTAAAGCTGAATACGGGCGCTTTGACGTGAACCATGTCAGGCGTTGGAGCAAGTCCGCTCTTGTAACCGTGTTGCGCTAAAGTTTCGCCTAAAATCATCTTTGTCGCCAGCTGCGCCATTGGAATATTGGTCACTTTCGATAAAAACGGCACAGTACGTGACGCACGAGGATTGACCTCGATGACATAGACTTTTTCTTGATGAATGACAAATTGAACATTCATCATGCCGATGCACTTCAGTCCGAGCGCCAGCTTTTTCGTGTAATCAACAATGGTGTCAATAATATCTTGCGAGAAAGTCTGCGGCGGATAAACCGCCATTGAATCACCAGAGTGCACACCTGCACGCTCAATGTGTTCCATGATGCCGGGCAGCAGCACATCTGTGCCATCACAAATCGCATCCACTTCACATTCGCGACCTTGCAAATAGCTATCGACAAGAACAGGGTGCTCAGGACTGGCTTTGACAGCACGGTTCATATAGTCGCGCAAATCCGCTTCATTATTGACAATTTCCATTGCACGTCCGCCAAGGACAAAGGAAGGACGAACAAGAACGGGATAACCGACCTTGTTTGCACTCCGGGCAGCTTCTTCTTCGTTCGTCGCCGTCTCGCCCGGTGGCTGCGGAATATTCATCTCAACAAGGGCTTGCTCAAACATATCCCGGTCTTCTGCACGGTCAAGGTCTTCAACCTGTGTACCCAAAATTTTTACGCCAGCTTTTGACAATGGCGCTGCCAAGTTAATCGCTGTTTGCCCGCCAAACTGAACAATCACACCCTCTGGCGCCTCAAGGTCAATGACATTCATGACATCTTCAAAGGTCAGCGGTTCAAAATAGAGCTTATCACTAATCGAAAAATCAGTGGAGACCGTCTCAGGATTACTGTTAATCACGATGGCTTCAAGACCTTGCGCTTGTATCGCTTTGACGCAATGGACGGTCGCATAGTCGAATTCAACCCCTTGACCGATACGAATAGGCCCTGAACCTAAGACAATGATTGATTTTTTGTCTGTTTTGACCGATTCATTTTCCCGCTCGTAAGTGCTGTAAAAATATGGCGTGCTGCTCTCAAATTCGGCGGCACAGGTATCCACCATTTTGTAAACAGGGATGAGCCCATTATTTTTGCGCAAAGTCCGGATTTCATCTGCTGTTGTACCCCCTGCTCCTGTGCGCTCGGCAGATGCACCACGCTCAGGCCCAGGCAGTTCTCCAGCGTCGTCGGCGTCTCCAGCTCGTCCCACCGCATCGACCGCCTCACCACCACGCTCAACAGATCCCCCCGCCCCGTGATCAGCAGGTTCACCAGCTCATCCGGCCTCTGCCGGCTCAGTTGTCGTTCAATCGCCCCGCGCAGCCCGCTCTCCGTGCACGTCTC
>JAJXWC010000054.1 GCA_021781855.1 Bacillota bacterium
AATTTAGCTCAGACTCAGAATTTCTGAGTTTTTAGAGTTGCCCTGAAGATTAATAGCCTTCTTCAATTAAGGTAAACAGGGATTTGCCATTGATTTTTGGAATAGTACAATGAAACAGATGAGCGAGGTCAGGGAGCCTCGCTACTGTTTGTTATCGAAGTATTGGTCTGTGTTTAGGTTGTTCTTGGTTTGTGCGATGGGAAATCTGATGATTTTGCTGTATTCTTTTATTTGTAGGCCTATAAAAAATCAAATTTGGGGTGGTAAAAATGAACATTGGAAAAGCAGTCAAAACATTGCGCTTGAAAAAAGGAATGACGCAGCAAGAACTTGCTGATGAATTAAATGTGAGTTCGCAAACGATTTCGCGTTGGGAGACTTCGGCGACTTATCCAGATATTACGCTCTTGCCGCATTTGGCACGTTGTTTTCATGTTTCCATTGATGAGCTACTCAGTGATGGAGAAGACAAGATGATGATTAAATCTCAGCATTTACTTGTGAGAGAGTGGCGTGAGCGTGATGCAGAAGCTTTGTTTGAGCTTAAACAAACTTCGGGAGAATATTTCTTGGCTTATGCGGATTCTCATACAGCTGTGGGTATTCTGGAGCTGATTAAGATTTGGAAATCCTATCAGGAAATGTTTGCGGTGGTGTTGGAAGAAACAGGGAAACTCATTGGTGTTGTGGGACTTGTAGATGTTGGAAGGTATAAGGCTTATCGTGAATTGGAAGTTCATCTTTGTGATGAGTATTATCAGGATGAACTTCTTACGGAGTTGTGTTCGCTTATTTTAGATTATGGCTTTGGCACGCTGGATTTACAAGTTATTTTTGCACTTTGTGCTCCTAGTGAGCTTGTGCTGCAGCATGTGCTGGAAAATGTTGGATTTTTGTATGAAGGTACACTACGAAGATTCGGGCGAGACGGAAGCGATAGACAGCGATATTCAATGATTCAAGCGGATTATTCTGCAAAATAGAGAGGATGATATGGTAGAAAAACTCTGGGGCGGACGTTTTGAAGCGTCTTTGGATAAAAAAACGGAAGAATTTGGAGCTTCGATTAAATTTGAACAGCGTTTGGCACCGTTTGATTTGCAAGGCTCACTAGCGCATGTGAAGATGTTGGGCGAGACGGGGATTATCTCTGCTGATGAAGCGGAAAAAATCGCAGATGGGCTAAAAAAAGTTGAGCAGAAATTGGTAGCTGGCGAGATTGAATTTTCGCTGGAAAATGAAGATATTCATATGAATATGGAGTCTTATCTTCATCGTGAGATTGGTGCTGTGGCAGGAAAATTGCATACGGCTCGCTCACGAAATGACCAAGTGGCAACGGATATGCATTTGTATCTGAAGGCAACATTGGCGGAGGTCTTGACAGAATTGTCAAATCTGCGTGAGGTACTTGTCAACCTTGCTGTAAACCAAGTTGACACGATTATGCCTGGGTTTACACATTTACAGCACGCTCAACCAATTAGTTTCGGGCAGCATTTGATGGCTTATTATCAGATGTTTACACGGGATTTTGAGCGGTTTGAGTTCAATGTGAAGCACACGGATATGAACCCTTTGGGCGCTGCGGCGCTTGCTGGAACGACTTTTCCGATTGACCGTAAGTTGACAACAGGTTTACTTGGGTTTACACTACCTTATGCCAATTCGATGGATGCTGTTTCTGACCGTGATTTTATCTTGGAATTTTTGGCAAATTCGAGCTTACTGATGATGCATTTGTCTCGACTTTGTGAGGAAATTTTGCTTTGGTGTTCTAATGAATTTAAGTTTGTAACCTTGTCTGATGCCTATTCGACAGGTTCGTCTATCATGCCGCAGAAGAAAAACCCTGATATGGCAGAGCTTATCCGTGGGAAAACAGGGCGTGTTTATGGTAATTTGATGGGCTTGCTGACCGTGATGAAAGGTTTGCCGCTGGCTTACAATAAGGATTTGCAAGAAGATAAAGAAGGAATGTTTGACAGCGCTGATACGATTTTGACGGCTTTGCCGATTATGGCGGGGATGTTGTCAACTATGACAGTTAATGCTGTCAACATGGAGCAATCCACGCAAAAAGATTTTTCAAATGCGACAGAGTTGGCCGATTATCTGGCTACGAAAGGCATCCCTTTTCGGCAAGCGCATGAAATTGTCGGTAAATTGGTGCTGGATTGCACAAAAAAAGGAATTTATCTGCAAGATGTAGGTTTACAAGATTATCAAAAACTGTCAACTTTGATTGAAGCTGATATTTATGATGTGCTGCAGTCAAAAACGGCAGTGGCAAGGCGTAATTCGCTTGGCGGAACGAGCTTTGAACAAGTCAGAAAGCAGATTGAAGTAGCACAAAATGAATTGAGTAAAGAAAAAATTTGACAGAACTGTCAAATTTTTTTAGTATTAAGCGTGTTCTAGGTGATGTTTTTTCGACTTGTAGGTTGAGAAGTAATTCAGTAAGTTGAAGATAACTAAAATTGCTGAGCCAACAAAAACGTAACGGTAGTCAATGAAACCGGCGATTGCTGAACCAAGCAAAGGACCTGCAAATGCGCCAATTGACTGTGCAGACTGGTTGTATGAGAAAATCCGTCCAGTTACTTCTTGAGGTGATTCTTTCGCCAAGATAGCTTGCACAGAAGGCAAAATTGCTGCGTCGGAGATGCCGACTAGAAAACGCATTCCAATCAAGAACCAGACATTTGTTGTCAGTGCGGTTACGAAAAATACACACATGGAAAAGAACAGTCCAAATTCAAGAATTTTTTTCTGTCCGATTTTGTCGCCTAAACGTCCGAGTTGCGGCGCAACGATAAGGGTAACGATGCCAGGTGCTGCAGCAACTAGACCAGCCATGAGTGTAATGTTGCCGTGTCCATGCATGAGTTCTTGCACGTAGAGTGAAAGAACGGGATTAATGGATTGATTGGTCATTTGAGTAATCAGTGTGGTCAGGAACATCCCCCAGATGACTGCAGGGTGCGAAATGACTTTCCAAACTTGTTTGGAGGTCAGCATATTTTTCTTTTCAATAGGTTTGAAGTTTTCGTGAACGAAGAAAAGCGCAAGGAAGAAAACAAGAAACATGATAATACCAGTTACCGTGAAAACATGTCTATAGCCTGTAAATCCGACTAAAACGCCACCTACAATGGGACCAATAAGAGTTCCTGCGACCGAGCCTGTCGTTAAAAGCGATAATACCGAACCTGAACGTTCTTTGGGAGCGGAACTTGCCATGAGCGCCATTGAGTTCGAAATGAAGCCTGAGAATGCACCGAGGAACATGCGCAAAACCAGAAGCTGCCAAGCTGCTGTGACAAATGCCATGAGCGAAATCGAAATCGCCATTCCTAAACTTGCGCGCAGGAGCATCAGTTTTCGTCCTTTTTCATCTGCCAGTTTGCCCCATAAGGGGGAAACAATAGCCAAAACGATAAAGGTTGACGAAAAGATTGCACCAGACCAGAGATTGAGCTCAGTCTTAGAGTAAGTCCCCAATGTGCCGATGTAAAGAGAGATGAAAGGGGAAATCAGACTTGAGCCGATTCCTGTCATAAAAGTGCCGAACCAGAGCACAACTAAGTTTCTTTGCCAATTTTCTTTCATATTTCTATTATAAAACTATGATTAGTAGTTTGTCAATTATTATTAATAACTTGAAAAATGGTAGAATTAGTTTTATACTATGAAGCAGAGGTTTACCTCAGCAGTGCGTGCTATCTATTCACTTCGTGCTACGAAAGATGAGAGCCTCGCTCTCTCTATCTGCAACCTCAACAGTACACCGTACTGTTGAGCTGTTGAGCTATTAAGCTGTTCATTCGCTCTAAAGCACTAAGGCGAAAGGGCAATCTTCGAATTTCGCTCGACTGTCCTAGATTTAGTAGGAGTTGAAACTGCTAAATAAGTCCTTGTTTCATTTGGTGAAAATTTTGACCCAGTAAGTGCCTACTATTCGAAAGATGAAAGCTTTGCCAGTGCACTGTGCTGTTGATGTTCACCACATTACTAAAGTCGCTACAATCGTACCTTAGAATCTATGGGAGAGAAGGAATCCCGTAGAGAAGTAATCACTTCAAGGTACAACTTCATATCTCTGAGATAGAAAAACTTTATTTCAATAGGAAAAATATGGCAAGAATTGCATTAACTCAAGAAAAAATTATTCGGGCAACGATTGAATTATCTAACAAAATTGGTCTCGCAAATGTCAGTTTTCCGCGACTTGCGGAGCACTTCAACATTAAAGCGCCATCACTTTACAACCATTTTAAAAATATGGAAGAAGTTCGTGTGGCGACGGCAGTGTATTTGCAAAAGGTGCTTAATTATCAGTTGACACAGGCAATGATTGGGCGCACGCCAGTTGAGGCTTTGCGTGCTTATGCAGAAAGCTATAAGGTTTTTGCAGATGAATATGCTGCAGTTTATGAACTGGTTAATCTTATTCATCAGACGAATAATGAGGAACTCAAACGTTTGGCGAATGAAAATATTCGCTTGGTTCGGCGTAGTTTGGAAAATTTTGATTTGCCGCATGATGAACTTTTGCACAAAAGCCGTGTTTTTCGTGCAAGTTTGCATGGATTCATTACGCTGAGCCAACTTGGCTATTTTCAGATTTCGGAGGAAGTATCTAAAGAAAGTTCCTTTGACTATATGGTGGAGCAATTTTTGCTTCAGTTGGTAAGCAAGGAAATTTGACAGGTCTGTCAAATTTTTTTGTGAATAAAAAGCAGGTTTGATAAACCGTTTTCATGCTGCTTAGTGACATTTTGCGAAGTTTGTGATAAAATAAGAACGATAATTTTAATGTGGGAGAGAGTGGCTTGGCTATCAAAAAAATTTATCGTGTAAAACGCTCGAAAGACTTTGACCAAATCTTTGCTGCGAAACATAGCTTTGCCAACAAAAAATTCGTTGTCTATACTTTAAACGCAGAGCAGCCACACTTTCGGGTGGGGCTTTCTGTGAGTAAAAAACTGGGTCATGCTGTTGTAAGAAATCGCATTAAGCGGCTGATTCGTCATGCTGTTGCTGAATTTGCACCTCATCTTAAAAATGAAGATTTTGTGATTATTGCAAGGGTAGGAATACAAGAACTCAATTTTGAAGAAGTAAAGAAAAATCTTAAACATATTCTGAAATTATCGAAAATCTATGTAGATGGAGAAAACGATTGAAGAAGAAATTAGCTTTGGTCTCCATGATGGGTGCAGCATTACTGGTGCTTACCGCTTGCGGTACAACAGCGGTTACAGGGCATTCATCTAATGTTTGGGACCAAATCGTTTATGGCTTTGCTCAAGTAATTCGTTTCTTGTCTTTTGGTGGATTGACCGGTATCGGCATTATTTTATTTACGATTATCATTCGTGCGGCATTACTCCCACTAATGAATATCCAAATCAAATCCAGCCAGCGAATGCAAGAAATTCAGCCTGAAATTAAAAAAATTCAGCAGAAGTATCCCGGCAAAGACATGGAATCACGTCGTCTTTTATCAGAAGAGACTCAGGAACTCTATGCAAAAAATAAGGTTAATCCTTATATGGGCTGTTTGCCCTTGTTGGTACAAATGCCTGTACTTTGGGCACTTTATCAGGCGCTGTCCCGTGTGGACTTTTTAAAACATGGTACTTTCCTTTGGTTTGATATTGGAGCGAAAGACCCGACTTTTGTCCTTCCTGTTTTGGCAGCAATTTTCACTTTCTTGAGCTCATATCTCATGATGAAATCCGCTCCCGAAAAAAATATGATGACGAGCTCAATGACTTACATCATGCCTGTGTTCATCTTTATTATGGCATTCAATATTGCGAGTGGTATTGCACTTTACTGGGTTGTATCCAATGCTTTCCAAGTTTTCCAGACGATGTTGATTGCAAATCCGTGGAAAATCATTGCTGCGCGCGAATCAAAAGTTCAAGCTGAGAAAGATAAAGTTAGAGCACGCGAACGTGCAATAAAAAAAGCAAAGAAAAAATGAAGCAGGGTCTTACTTGGTAGAAGTTTCGACTTCTACCAAGTTTGGAGCGGTTGAGCGAAATTCGAAGCTTACCATTTTGTCTAACTAAGTGCTTTAGCACTTTAGAGCGAATAATACTGTGAAGGTTATGGCTAAAGAGCCAAGGCACTCGTCTTTCGTAGCAACACGCACTGCTGAAATGAAAAATTTACTTGTAGCGCTTCAACTTAAAGAATGTGCGCGAATTTCTCTCAGATGAAGTAATTGAATCAATGAGCGAAAAACAAGTCCAACGTTTTATTGGAATTAACAAACGTTGAAAAATAAATATACAGGAGTAGTTAAATCATGGCTATTTTTACTGGTGAAACAGTCGAGGACGCTGTTGAGCGTGGACTGAATAGATTAGGCGTTAAACGTGAAAATATTCACATTCATGTTGTTCAAAAAGAGAAAAAAGGTTTTCTCGGTTTTGGAAGAAAACGGGCTAAGGTTGAAATTGAGGCAATACAGGAGGACACTGTTCGTAAAGCTGACCACTTGGCAGAACGTGGGGTTGAAGATGTTAATCTTGGTGTGCCAAAAGCGAAATCAGCAATGGACGCAACACTTGAATTAAGTCAAGTGGTCAAGGCTGTTCGTGCGGCAGAAAAAGAAAAAAAGGGTGAAATCACCGAAGATGAGCGTAATGCAATCATTGAAGCAGCAAAGAAAACAATGGTGCAAAACGTGCAAACAGGCGAATTGACTGATGTTGTCGCAGCGGTCAAAGCCGAAGTTGAACAAACGGAAACGGCTGAAAAAGTTGTTCCCGAAGCAGACGAAGATGAAGCTAAAATTATTGGTAAAATTTCAAGTTATTTGACTACGATTACTCAAGAGATGGGTATTGCTTCTCGTGTTTCGGTTACAAATGACGGCAGTCTCACAGTTTTCAATCTCAATTCGGAGCATGATGCGCTTTTGATTGGGAAACATGGCAAGATTTTGCAGAGTTTGCAGGTTTTGGCGAAAGCCTATGCGAACAGTATTTTGAACACTCGTATGAATATTGCGGTCAATGTTGGCGATTATCATGAAAAACGGAAGGCTTATATTGTGAGTTTAGCTCATCGAGCAGCAGAGCGTGCGCGTGGCGGTGAGACTGTTTATATCAATGACTTGCAATCAAATGAGCGCAAAATTGTGCATACGATTATTTCTCAAGAAAATGGAGTATCAAGTCATTCTGAAGGTCAGGAATTTAATCGTTATATTGTTGTGTCAAAAGAGATTTAGACTTGACAAATGAACTTTCATAGTGTAAACTTGTAAAGTATGCTTTTTCGGAAGCGAAAAATCAGAAAGAAAGGAACACCGCATTAACGGTGGAGCTACTTTCAACTAAGTGAAGTAGCCCAGGGACTAAATTAATGAAACGTACTTACCAACCACATAAAAAACCTCGTAAGACTACTCACGGATTCCGTGCTCGTATGGCAACTAAAAATGGCCGTCGTGTCCTCGCAGCTCGTCGTCGTAAAGGACGTGCTTCACTTGCAGTCTAATGTAAATCAAACCAGTTTCGGCTGGTTTTTTTGTTTGACTTGACAAGTAGCTATCGTCGCTTTGTTCGAAAGGCGTAAAGTTTGTTCACTCTGTCTGCAGTCTTGACCATACTGGAAAAGTGCTTATTTCACTAACTAAAAGTCAGAAGTTCAGCGTTTATTGGAGAGGTCTGTGCTTTATTTCAGAAAATAAAAAGATATAAACCGTTTACAGAAAATATGTTATAATAAATAAGACAGGAAATAATTTAATCTGATAGTGGAAAGGATTATTTCAAAAAAAGGAGAATTTTCAGTATGAAAAAAATTCAAATCGGTGATATGGCGGCAAGTCAAATTGTTCTTGGCGTGATGCGTATCAATGAGCAAGGGAAAGACCCTGTAGCAGCGCTGGAGGCGGCTTATGCTGGAGGGATTAACTTTTTCGACCATGCGGATATTTATGGTGGCGGCGAGTGCGAAAGTATTTTTGCCGAGGCAATGAAAAAGGTGTCCTTTAAGCGCGAAGATGTTTATATCCAAACAAAATGTGGCATCCGCCCAGGAATTGCTTTTGACTTCAGTAAAAAGCATATTTTGGAAGCTGTGGAAGGTTCAATGAAGCGATTGAATGTAGATTATTTGGATAGCTTGTTGCTGCATCGTCCAGATACCTTGGTTGAACCTGAAGAAGTGGCTGAGGCTTTTGACGAATTGGAAAAAGCAGGAAAAGTTCGGCATTTTGGTGTTTCTAATCAAAATCCTGGACAGATTGAATTGCTAAAAACGGCAGTAAAACAACCTTTGCTGATGAATCAATTGCAATTTGGTGTGATGCATACGGGCATGATTGATGCGGGGATTCATGTGAATATGACTGACAGCGGCTCAATCAGTCATGATAATGGTTTGCTTGAATATTCACGTGTAAATAAAATGACAATTCAAGCATGGAGTCCTTTCCAGTACGGATTCTTTGAAGGGGTCTTTGTCGGCAGTGAAAAATTCCCTAAGCTCAATGCAAAATTGCAAGAGCTGGCAGATAAGTACGGTGTAACGCCTACAGGAATTGCTGTGGCTTGGATTAGTCGTCATCCTGCCAATATTCAGACAATCATTGGAACAATCACACCTAGTCGTATCAAAGAAGTATGTGATGCGAGCGATGTCGTGCTGACGCGCGAAGAATGGTATGATTTGTATATGGCTGCGGGAAATATTTTGCCTTAATTTTGCGAAAAGAGTGCTTGGAGTACTCTTTTTTGTTTTGACGGAGCGGTCAAATCTATTTTCTCAGAAAAAACTTATTATTTGCAATTTCGCCGAGGAAATCGTTTGAAAAAATGATTGAAATAGCTTATAATTAGGGTGTATCTGAGAAAATTTGCAAAAATTGACCGATGAAAAAAACTCAATGGAAAATATGAGGAAGATTTGGAGATTTTTGAGATAAAATGTAATGATGCTCAGAACTTAAAATAAATTGAGTTGCTTTCTTTTGCCGTAAGGTCGGTCGCTTCAATTACCGTTTCGTCTTGTGAATTTAGGTGATTGCGATTTGAACTTCCGACTTTAGTCGGTTAGTGAAATCTACAGCTTAACAGTTCAACAGCTCAACAGTACGGTGCGCTGTTGAGGCTGCGGATAGAGAGAGCGAAGCTCTCATCTTTCGTAGTGTACTGTTGAGGTTGCGGATAGAGTAAACAAAGTTTACGTCTTTCGTAACGAAGTGGAGATAGAGCAAATGGATAGCAGAGCGAAGCGAGATAGTGGCCTGATAGCGCAGATGCTAGTAGTCACTTCAAGCAGCCAAACTCACATCTTAAAGGAGGTGTCTTATGGGATTTACAGATGAAACCGTCCGTTTCGAATTTGGGGATTCGGACAAAAAGGAAATTAGCGAAACGCTTGTAAACGTTTACGATGTACTCAAAGCGAAGGGTTACAATCCAATCAATCAAATCGTAGGTTACGTTTTGTCGGGAGACCCTGCTTATATTCCGCGTCATGACGATGCGCGCAATAAAATTCGCCGTTTTGACCGCGATGATATTGTGGAGGAATTGATTAAAGACTATCTCAAAGCTCATGGGGTAAACCTTTGATTGCACGAATTTTGGGGCTTGATGTCGGAACAAAAACAGTAGGTATCGCGGTGAGCGACTTGCTTGGCATAACGGCACAGCCTGTTGAAACGATAAAAGTTGACACAGAATCTGGTGAGCTAGGTTTTGTGCGGCTTGGTGAGTTGATTAAAGACTACAAGCCAGTGAAAATTGTTGCTGGTCTGCCTAAACACATGAATGGTGATGAAGGTATTCGTGCTGTGGCTTCGCGCGAATATGGTGCGAAAGTTACAGCGGAATTCGGCATTCCCGTTGAGTATCAAGATGAGCGATTGACCACGGTACAGGCTGAAAAAGTGCTGATTGCAGGTGGTGTGCATCGCAAAGACCGTAAAAAAACGATTGATAAATTGGCAGCCGTTCTGATTTTGCAGAATTACTTGGATGCTCACAAATTTTGAGGCTAAGCGTTCTATCAAATTTACAAAAAGAAGAGGAAAAACATGGCACATACACATGAACATGACCACGAAAATGAGGAAGACCACTTCATTACTCTGGTTGACGATGACGGAAGCGAAAGTCTCTATGAGATTTTGTTGAATATTGACGGCATGGAAGAATTCGGCAAGAATTACGTGCTGCTTATGCCTGTTGACAGTGATGAAGATGAGGATGGCGAAGTTGAAATTCAAGCTTATTCGTTTACCGTTGATGAAAATGGGCTGGAAGGCGAGCTTATGCCGATTCCTGAAGATGCAGATGATGAATGGGATTTGATTGAAGAAGTTTTTGACAACTTCATGGAACAACAAGACGAAGAATAAGAAAACCTGTCTTTGACAGGTTTTTTACATGAAATGATTTTTGGCAAAGCTATCGAAGCATTAAATAGGTAAGAAAATCAGAAATTTTTCCGATTTGATTGAGTAGAACGTTTTTTTTTGATATAATTATTTATCCGTACTTACAGTTGTAAACTGTATTTAGAGAAAGGAAACAAATTTATTTGCTTTACAAGTAAATTTGCAGACGAAGAAATGTCAAATGAATATGGCTCACGAGCTGAAAGACGCCGAGCTTCCAAAGAAGAAAAAGCAGTAGAAAATAACAAACAAATTGAACAGCAAAATGAGCCGACAACTGTCAGAACGGAACGAGTTTCTCGAGCGGAGCTTCGGAAAAATTCAGCAGAAGCAGAAAAAGAAACTTTTGTTGGAAATTCATGGCCGTCTTATGGAATTATCGCTCTTATTGCCTTGGCTTTAAGCGTCACTTTCTATACGTTTCCATTGTTTCATCAACAAGCGACTCCGCTGCAATCACAGTATCTGTATTCTGGTTTTGCTATGCAACATGGTTTAACACCGTTTAATGACTTTTTCGGTGCAGGCGGGTCAGTTTTTTATTTGCTCAACTGGCTAGGAAATCTGACTGCAGGGACGCTCATTCTCTATCTTTTAGAAGTTATTGCTTTGTTTGCAAGTGGTGTTTTGACTTATCGTTTGGTCCTGCAGCAAACGGCAAAATCTTCTGCGGCTACGATTGTATCAGCTTTTACGATGATTATAGTGGCTGGTTTGGGTCGAGGGGGGGATGTGCCTACATTATTTGCGCTTCCTTTTGTGATTTGGGCGGTCAAATTTCTTGATGCTTATTTTAATAAGGACAACAAAGACGAGAAATTTATCTTGTTCGGTATGGCGGCAGCTTTTGTTTTTGTGATTTCGCCTCTGATGAGTGTTTTCTTCGCCTTTTCAGCGTTGGCACTTTTCTTCTATAATGTTACGCATCGGCATGTTTCCCGAGGAATTTATCAGCTTTTAGGTGCACTGTTTGGTCTTTTAGTTATTGGATATTCGATTGCTTATTATGCGCTCAACGCTCAAACAATTTATACTTCGATTGAGCAGTCTGTGCTTATTCCGTTCACACATTTTGGAATGACAGGAAATGTTTTACTGACTCTTGCTAAGGCTTTAATTTTACTGCTTGTTTTCGGTCTGCTTATCGGGCTTGTTCAAGGCTTTATGCAGCTTAAAAATGCGGGGCAGGCTACAATTTGGTACGTTTTCTTGTTGATAGGCGCCATATTGGTTGCAGGAGTTGTCATCTTCACACCTTTCTTTGATAGTTCCAATCTCCTTGCAGTTTTGCCATTTATTTTGGTCTTTCAAGGGCGAGGATTGGAAAATGCAATCAAAGAAGACCAGAATCTGCTTTTTGCTTATCTGCAAAGTAAAGGCTTTACCCCAATTTTGGCACTTATCTTTGTTGTAGGCGCACCGATTGCTTACAGTATGATTAATCAGACAACTTTTGCTAACGAAAAGTCTGTTGCACAGTATATACGGCAAAATACAAGCAGCAAAGACCATGTTTATGTGCTTTCTGCCGACAAAAATATCAATCTACTTGCTCAGAGAACTGCAGGAATTGACACTGTTCCAGCAAATTATCCTTTGAAATTTAGTCAGACTTATGATTTGAACATCGGAAATATCAAAGATAAATATATTGTTATTGAGGCAGGACAAAAAGTGCCGAATAGCTTGAATAGCTTGCTTACAGCGAATTATAAAGCTGTTGGTTTTGATGGCAATAATTTTAAGATTTTTCAAAGAAAATAATTGAAAAACGAACTTCAACAAACTTCTGCAGAAGTTTGTTTTTTCTATCGGGAAAAACATCATTTCATCATGAAAATAGAAACTTTCATCATGTCAAATGCGATTTCATCATAAAAAAGTGCGTTTCATCATCTGCGTTACGCTTTTTTCGTAAAAACGCTTGTTTTTGTAAATGTTTGGGCTTACAATGAATGTAGAAAACAAAACCGCATAAGAACAGGCTCTAATAAAAAATCCTGAATACAGGAAAAAATCAGGAAGTCAAAAAATCGGTGCTATAATAAGAGTGTAGAAAGAAGCGCACGAGACAAAAATAGGAATTCTTGATAGATACAGCGAGGTAAGGTCCAATGCAGCATTAATAAGTTCGAAAGCAGCTCACAGCTTTTATCACTCAAAATTACAAGAAAGAAGGCAATTTTTCAAATGAAAAATTTATCATCAGCATAATGACTGAGCGAAAACCTCAATCAGCCATCATC
>JAJXWC010000228.1 GCA_021781855.1 Bacillota bacterium
TGATTTTTCACACGGACAGCCCGAATTTGTCTCGATTGATGTGAGTTTTATCTCGCTTGATTTGATTTTGCCACCGCTCTTTACGATTTTAGCGACAAATGGTGAAGTCGTAGCTTTGATTAAGCCACAATTTGAGGCTGGTCGTGAGCAGGTTGGGAAAAACGGTATCATCAAAGATGCAAAAATTCATAAATTAACGATTGAAAAAGTGCTGAACACTGCGATAAAAACAGGATTTTCTGTGAAGCATTTGACTTTTTCTCCCATTAAAGGCGGTGCTGGCAATGTTGAGTTTTTGGTGCATTTGGTAAAAGATGAAAAAGCTGAAATCTCAAGTATGGTCAGTATTGACGCCGTTATTTCAAAAGAAACGGAGACTCTGGAATGAAAAGAGAGGAACGACTGGATTTTATCGCTCGTTTAATTATGAAGCAGGAAATCAAGACGCAAGAAGAGCTAGTAGAGCGGCTTTTGGCGCATGATATTGATGTAACACAGGCAACGATTTCGCGTGATATTAAAACCTTGGCATTGATAAAAGTTCCAGCGAAAACAGGTGGCTATCGGTATGATTTGCCGAAAGATAGCAGTTTTGAACAAACTCGACTGCTTCATCAAGAATTGTTTTCGGGAGCAGTCACAAGTGTGAAAATTCAGGATAAAATGTTGTCAGTCCGTACACTTCCTGGGATGACAAGTCTCATGAAAAAATATTTGTTAGACGAGTATGAAAAAACACTTTTTTCCGTTTTGACAGATGATGACAGTGTTTTGGCGATTTTTGACAGTTCAGAAGCTGCAAAAGATGTTTATGATAGTCTGATAGATTAGGAAAAATGGAGGTAAAATGTTACAAGAAATTTCCATTAAAAACTTTGCAATTATTGAGGAAATTCATTTATCGTTTGAAAATGGGATGACGATTTTGACAGGTGAAACAGGCGCGGGAAAGTCAATCATTATTGATGCCATGAGCCTCTTACTTGGTGGACGTGCTTCGACAGATTTCGTGCGGCACGGTACGGAAAAGTCCGAAATTGAAGGTTTGTTTTTCTTCGATAAAAATCCCGAACTTTTGATAAAATTGTCAAATCTTGGTTTTACGGATTTGACTAATGAGCTGATTCTTCGTCGTGAGATTTTTGCTAACGGACGTAGCGTCTGCCGTATCAATGGGCAAATGGTAAATCTGACAACTTTGCGTGAAATCGGCGAATTTCTTGTTGATATTCACGGTCAACATGACAGTCAAGAATTGATGAATGCCAAATATCATCTGCATTTACTCGATGAATTTGGCGATGAAAAGTTTGAAAAAATCAAGCAAGATTACAAAGAAAAGTTCAATGAGTTCAAAAATTTGCGCCAACAGTTGAGTACAAGGCAGAAAAACGAGCAAGAGTTTGCACAACGCATCGAAATTCTTCAGTTTCAAGCAGAAGAAATCGAGGCTGCTGACATTCATTTGACAGAAGATGAAGGACTTTCAGCTCGTCGCGAAAAATTGAACAACATGAAAAATATCGCAGACGCATTGAGTACAGCTTATTTGGCTTTGGACGATGAAGACGGTGATTTTTCAAGTCTGAACAACATTCGTACGACCATGAGCGAATTAGATGCGATTGGCGAATTTGATTCTGAATATCAGGAACTTGCAGATAAGACTGCTGAGAGTTACTATGTTTTAGAAGACATTGCCAGTCGAATGAATAGACTGTTGGGTGATTTGGAATTCAATCCAACAGAGCTTCTACAAATTGAAGACCGCATCATGACGCTTAATACTTTACGAAAAAAATACGGGCCAGAGTTATCAGATGTTTTAAATTATCTGGAAAAAGTTCAGCTTGAACTTGCGGATTTGACAGGAGCAGAAAATAATTCTGAACAGCTTGAAAAGGCGGTCAAGATAGCACAAGTAGCGCTTATTGAAGTCAGCAAAAGGCTTAATGATGCACGTCATCAAATAGCGAGAGCACTTGAAAAAGATATTAAGCATGAACTTGCGGACTTATATATGGAAAAGGCTGATTTTAGCGTCCATTTTGAGCCAGGAAAATTTTCAAGTTCGGGCAATGAGCATATCGAATTTTTCATTCAGACAAACCCTGGAGAAAGTTTTAAACCGCTTGCTAAGACTGCATCAGGTGGTGAATTATCACGACTCATGCTTGCTATAAAATCTTCATTTTCAAGGCATGAAAATAAAACTTCAATCGTCTTTGATGAAGTGGACACAGGTGTTTCTGGTCGAGTTGCTCAAGCGATTGCAAATAAAATTTATAAAATCGCACGCAGCGGTCAAGTATTGGCAATTAGCCATTTACCCCAAGTTGTTGCGATTGCAGACACACAATTTTATATTGAAAAAGCTTCAACTAATGATGTTACAACTTCAACCGTTCGTAAACTTGAGTTTGATGAACGAGTCAATGAAGTTGCTAAAATGTTAGCAGGTGATGATGTCACAAAAGAAGCCTTAGCGCAAGCAAAACGTCTTTTGAGTAAATCATCAAAGGAAAGTGGAAATTAAAAGAGAGTTGCAAATAGAGTGTCTTGCAAAGAATTTTAAATAACATCCTTTATCTCAGCAGTGCGTGCTAATCCCCCGGCGGGATAAGCAGCACTATCTCCGCAGCTTTGCTGCTACGAATGACGAGAGCCTTGCTCTCTTTATCCGCAACCTTAACAGCATACTACGAAAGATAAGAGC
>JAJXWC010000229.1 GCA_021781855.1 Bacillota bacterium
ATTGACAGTGCTTATTCAGCTTATGATTCATATAAAAATAGTAACGGCTGGAGTACGATTGAAAAAGAGCGCAACAAACAAATTGATTATAACAACAGCCATGCGAAATGAAATCAGCGGAGAAATTGTGCTTGCGACTAGCCACTTTAGTGCTCTAGCGAGCATTTACAGCTTAATAGCCCAATATGAAGGCTGCGGATAAAATCGTCTGTCGTGGCACCAAATGCATAGATAGCAGCACCGCTAAGACAAAAAAGAATTTGGAGAAATGAGATGTTTAGTGTAGATGGAAAATTTTATCGGATATTGACCAATATGATGCTTCTGTTTTCAGTTAATTTTCTATTTACACTGGCTTCATGGCCGCTTATTACCTTACCTGTTACCTTGCTCTATCTTTGTCACTTGGTGCTAAATATTTATCAGCATAAAAAGCTTTTTGCAAAGCTGAGACTAACGAGAAAGATTTGGAAAAAAGCACTACCGACTTTTGCGATTACTTTACTGTCGCTTGTGTCTGTTTATCTGCTTTTGATAAACAAGGTCAACTTCATCGGCTTGTTTATTATTGCTACGCTGCTTGCCTTTAATATCTGTATTTATCTGTTGCTTTTGCTTTTTGATATGAAATTAATGCAGCTTTATCGAATGGCATTCTTTTATATGTTAGCTTATTTTTACAAGACGATTGTTTTGTGTATTGGACTACTTTTTGTTGCTTTTATAGCCGTTCATTTCTTTACTTGGATTATTATCGTCATTCTGTTTTCTGGTTATCTGTACTTATTTGTATGGTTGAATTTTAATACATTGATGAATTCATTTGGCCAGAAAAATAAAGGAAGCAAAGACTAAGGTCAATTGGTGAAATTAGTAGTTTAACAGCGCAGTGCGTTGTTAAGGATACAGATAAAGAGAACAAAGTTCTCATCTTTCGTAGCACACACCGCTGAGATAAATTCAGAGTGATTATTTTGTACCTAAAAAAAGGTACAAGGTGTACCAAATTGACCCTTTTATCAAAGTAGGGGTACAAAAATCAAATTTTAGAAAAATACTTTACATCTTTTTTGAAATAGCTTACAATAAAAAAATAGAACATCGTGTGGAGGAAAATTAAATGTTGAAAATTTTTGAAACAGAGGCAGAGTTAGCACAGGCTGTCGCAGGTGAAATGCTGACGCAGCTCGAAAATGAAAATGAGCCGATGTTTTGCTTGGCGGCTGGCAGCACAGGAACAAGCAGTTTTAAGACTTTTTCTGATGAGGTCAGTGCAGAACAGTTAGAAAAATTCCGTTTTGCAAGTCTTGACGAATGGGTCGGAGTGTCAGGCGATGTGGTCGGTACTTGTTATCAAATGCTGAATGATGATTTGTTTAAACGGCTGCCGATTGCACCTGAACAGGTAACCTTCTTTGAGACGAAAGGCACGGATTTGGCAGCAGAATGTGCAAAATTAGATGCTACGATTGCCGCACGTCCGTTGACGTTCAGCTTGATGGGTGTGGGGATGAATGGACATATTGGGCTTAATGAGCCAGGGATGCCTGTGCTTGACCATGCTTCAGTGGTCAAACTATCCGACACGACAAAGCGAGTGATGCAGAAATATTTTGATGAAGAAGTTGCACTGCAAGAAGGAATTACGCTGGGACTTGCTCAGATTTTGTCGAGCAAACACGTGATTGTGGCGCTGATTGGCGCACACAAGGCGGATATTGCGAAAGAAATTTTTGAAAATCCTGAAGCCAATTTGCCTGCCCAGTATTTCTTGAATCGGGGAAATGTTGATTTTTATTTGGATGCCGCTGCGGCGAGCAAATTGATAAAATAGAGTTGTTCCAAAACCCGTTTTGCTTTTGAAGGCTAGCCTAACCTTGCGTTCATTTACTCGGCGCATACGCCGAGCGCCAAGGTGTAGCTAGACGAAAAAGCAGGATTTTGGAACACGTCCAATGAATTGATAGGACAAGTGGTAGAAATAGCCTGTCAGCGCTGATGAAATTAGATTTTTGTGAGAAAATTTTTTGTCAGAGCTGGCGGGCTTAATTTTTGGAAAAAAAAGAAAAAGCCTTGGCAGGCTAGTCAATCTTTCCAGATGAGAGCATTTCGTGATTGTAAATTCCTTTGAGTTTGATAAGATTTTTACTAGAAATTTCGGCATAAATAACAAGCACATCATCAAGTGCATGAAATTCGAGATAACCACGCCAAGGCTCTTTTTCGAGAGAATGAAGCTGATAACCGTACTCGTCTGGAAGCGTGCCGAATTCTTTTAAGATTTTTACAGCTCGTTGATTTCATTGATGGCTTCAATCGCTTTAGCATTTGAGATATTCAAACGTTTTGGCAAAGTCTTCAAATGTCGGTCAAATTGGCGAGTTGGTCTTACGATAAAGTGAACCTGGTTCATTTATAAAGCTCTTTAATCTTATCAAAATAATCATCGGTCATCTCAAAAGTGTCATCTGGCAGCAGCCCCATCTCAATGGCTTTATCTTCCACCCACATTTTTTGAAGAACAGGATTAAGTTCTTCAAAAGACTTTACGCGATTTGTGGCTTTGACTTCGAAGGGAATAGCCTGCTCATCAACAGCGCGTTTGATAAACATGGTCAGCAAAGCCGAACTCGTGAGCCCGATTGCTTTGGCAAGCTCATTGAATTCAC
>JAJXWC010000055.1 GCA_021781855.1 Bacillota bacterium
ATAAGGTTCATCGGTGACTTTCACATTGACAAACCAATAAACTTGTGCCCGTTTCGGACGCTTGTCCAAAATGGAATACAAAATTGACCGGTCAATAAATTCATGGTCCATGCGGCTTGTCAGATAGACTACATTTGTCTGGTAGAGGTCATAAGAAGTATCATCTCTCAAGCTTTTCAGCTGATGTTTATAGTCATTAATATTGAGCGACTTGATATATTTAAAGACAATCGCATTTCCATGATGCCAGATAAACATAACAAAGATAATAAAAATTGCAATCAGCACTACAACATAACCGCCGTGCAGGAATTTTACTGCAGAAGCAATAAAGAACATTCCTTCAACTACAACAAAAAATGCCATGATAATGTGTGCCAAAATATGCGGAACTCCTTTTTGAATTAAGAAGTAAGACAGCAAAATAGTCGTCATCAGCATCGTTACTGTAATTGCCAATCCGTAAGCTGCTTCCATATGTGCTGAGGTACGAAAATACAAGACAATACAACTCGTCGTTGCCCACAAGGCCAAATTTACCGCGGGAATGTAAAGCTGTCCTAAAGATTGCCCAGGATAATAAATTTTCAGCATTGGCAATAATTTCAATCGAATTGCCTCAGAAACCAATGTGAAAGAACCAGAAATCAGCGATTGCGAAGCAATAATTGCCGCCAAAGTTGCCAAGATAACGGCATAAACCATCATCGGTGTCGGCAAAATCGCAAAGAAGGGATTCAAATCTCCCAAACTTCCGCCACGATGTGCAATCAGCCAAGCGCCTTGACCACAATAAGAAAGCACAATACAAATCTTAACAAAAGGCCAACTTACATGAATATTCCCTTTGCCAACGTGACCGAGGTCAGAATATAAAGCCTCCGCCCCTGTTGTCGCAAGGAAAACCGAACCAAGAACGAACAAGCCAGCCTTATTTTCCGGACTAAGCAGTAAATGCACTGCATAATAAGGATTAATCGCCTTAAAAATCTGCAGATTGGCAAAAGAGTTAAGCAAGCCGCTAATGCCCAAAAATGAGAACCATATGAACATTACAGGACCAAAGATTTTTCCGACAAATCCCGTTCCAAACCGTTGAATGAGAAACAAAATCGCCAAAATAATCAGGGTTGTGATGACTACTGCATTTTGGTTGTCATAAATGCGCTCTAAACTTGGTACTCCCCGCAAACCTTCAATCGCAGAGGTCACTGTAACTGCTGGGGTCAGTGCGCCATCCGAAAGTAAAGTTGCACCACCAATCATTGCAGGAATAATCAGCCATTTTGCCATTTTTCTCACCAAGGTAAAAAGTGAAAAAATCCCACCTTCATGATGATTATCCGCATTGAGTGCAATCAGCACGTATTTGACTGTTGTAATCAGCGTCAAAGTCCAGATAATCAAGCTTACTGCTCCTAAAATGAAATTTTCAGAGATATGCTCAAGCCCCCCTTGCCCTTCAACGATGGACTGCATCGTGTAAAGAGGACTTGTACCAATGTCACCATAAACCACACCTAAAGCAATGATAAACCCTGCAGTCGTCGCCTTATTAAACGACTTATTATGCCCCGCTTGGCTCATTTTGAAACCCTCAACTTTCCGTCTTTAAAACTGCTTGTTTCGCAAGATAAGACTATTATAACAGAATTTTTTTGAAAGTCTGTGAAAAACATCAATTTCTTTATGTCATTTTCATGAATTTTCATTTTTGAGAGACTATTTACCTCAACAATGCGTGCTAATCCTGTCTTTATGTAGCATGACAAGCAGTGCCTCCCAAGTAAATTTTTGCTTCATCTCACTTCTTGAACTGATGACTTCTTTGCGGTCTTTGCGGGAATTTTTTTCTCACTGATAAGAGCATCACGTCCTGAAATCAAGCGCTAAAGCGAATACTGTCTAAATGCCGAGGGAATTTGCAAACACTCATTAAACTAAAAAATCCCTTGTGTTTAGGCAAGGGATTTTGCTGCTTATTAGTCTTCTGTGTACCAGTCATAGTGATAAATTCCGGCTTTATCTGTGCGCTCATAAGTATGCGCACCAAAATAGTCACGTTGTGCCTGAATCAAGTTTGCAGGTAGGTTTTCTGAGCGGTAGCTGTCGTAATAGGCAATCGCACTAGAGTATGTCGGAGCAGGAATACCAGTTTGTACGGCAAGCGCCACAACATCACGAACGGATTCTTGATAATTTTTCGTAATTTCGACAAAATAGTCATCCAACAACAGATTTTCGAGTTCTGGATTTTTGTTGAAAGCATCGGTAATTTTTTGAAGAAATTGGGCACGGATGATGCAGCCTGCGCGCCAGATTTTAGCGATATCTGCATAAGGCAAATCCCAGTCAAATTCGCTTGATGCTTTACGGAGCTGCGCAAAGCCTTGCGCATAAGACATAATTTTTGAGAAATAAAGCGCTTGGCGAATTTTCTCAATCATTTCTTTCTTATCGCCGTCAAATTTTGCAGCGGGCCCTGAGAGCATCCCACTGGCTTTCACACGCTCGTCTTTATAAGTTGAGATAAAGCGAGCAAAAACAGACTCCGTGATGAGCGGCAATGGAACACCAAGGTCAAGAGCAGATTGTGAAGTCCATTTTCCTGTACCTTTGTTGCCCGCTTTATCAAGAATTTTATCCACGATATACGCATCTGTACCTTCGTCATCTTTACGTTTAAGTACTTCTTTTGTGATTTCAATAAGATAGCTGTCTAGCTCGCCTTCGTTCCACTCTTCGAAAATAGCTTGAATTTCCGTATTATCAAGTCCAAGGACACGCTTCATCAAATCATAACTTTCAGCAATAAGCTGCATATCGCCATATTCGATACCGTTGTGCACCATTTTTACAAAATGCCCTGCACCATTCGGGCCCATATAAGTGACACATGGCTCACCATCTTGAGGAGCTTTCGCTGAAATCTGCTCGAAAATTGGCGCAACCAAATCATAGGCTTCTTTTTGTCCGCCAGGCATCATAGAAGGGCCAAGGAGCGCCCCCTTCTCACCACCAGAGACACCTGTTCCAATGAAGTTAATGCCTGAGTCAGCAAGTTCGGCATTTCTACGCATTGTATCAGGATAATGCGTATTTCCACCATCAATCAAAATATCACCTTTATCAAGCAAAGGCAAAAGCGACTTAATCGTCGCATCTGTTGCGCTACCAGCTTTAACCATAAGCATAATGCGGCGTGGCTTTTCAATAGCTGCTACAAATTCTTCTAATGTTTTTGTAAAAACAAAATTTTTATCAGGATGTTCAGCAATCACTTCTTCTGTTTTTGCTGTAGTACGATTGAAAAGAGCAACCGTGTAACCCCGACTTTCTACATTGAGCGCAAGGTTTTTTCCCATGACTGCCATACCAACAACACCAAAGTTTGCTTGTGTCATAAAAATTCTCCAAATTCTTTTTTGATACTAACTATTATACCGCAAAATTCTTTCACATAACATAAAAAACTATGAAAATATTTTACAAATTCGTCAAACATAGACAAAAAACTGTCAAAAGACAGTTTTTATGATTTACAGCACTTATTTTTCTTCTCGTTCGTCAAGTTTTGCAGCAGCTTCATCAGCAATACCCGCAAGTTCATCTGCTAATCCTGCTTTTTCATCTGTCAAACCAGCAGCTTCTTCTACTGCTGCAACTTTCTCAGCAACTGTTTCGCTTAAATCCGATTCTTCCGCATCAAATAATTCTTCATTATCCGCTTTTAACGTATTAATTTTCTCAACAATCGCATCGCGAGTCGAATTGAAAAAGTCAATCACACTGTCTTTCGACAGCTCACCTGAATCCACTTTTTCTTTGATGACATCACGTTTTTCAAGCAAATAGTCTTTCGCTTTATCTGCTGAGAGTTCGCCTGAATCAAACTTTTCTTTGATTTCATTAAATTTATCTACAGAAAAATCAACAGCGGTGTCTCGCCAAGTATTGAGTGTTTCCTGGGGATTTTCTTTGAAATCATCATAAATTTTCCCTGCATCTTCACGAAGCTCACTTCCCTTTTTGGGAGCGAACAAGAGTGCTGCAGCTGCGCCGACAAGCGCACCAAACAAAAATCCTGATTTTTTTGACATATTATTCTCCTTCTGGTTGACTTATTTTTTCATTTTTGACGACATTTTCTTCGGTGGCTTTGACAGCTTCGTCAAAAGCGGCTTCTGCAGCTTTCAGCTTATCAGATTTTACTTTTTCTTTTGCTTTTTCTTTATCTGATTTGACGAAAAATTTCTTGGTGTTTTTTGCTAAAACAACAGCGGAAGCACCACGTCGCTTATTTTTACCAAAACGAGCCACTAATTTTCGGCTTGAATCGTTGACCGCAGAAATACTTTCTGACAGGTCTGCAACGGCAGTAAACAGCGGGTCAATCGTTGCCACTTTGCCATTGACATCATCTAATAAAGTATTGGCTTTCGCCATTAATCCGTCAGCTTGATGAAGTAAAACGTCCACATCGCTCGAAACGAGCTTTACAGTACGATTTGCTTCCTCCATGATTTTGGAAACTTTATGTAAAACGATGACCAAAAAAAGTACCAGAACAGCAAAAGCAACGGCAAAAATCATTAGTGCAATATTTCCCACATTGACTCCTTTCACGCTTGTAAGCGATTAGAATTTAATTTTATTATAACAAAAAATTCATGTTTTTCATAATAAAACTTATTTTCATCTAAAAAATCCGTCAAAAGACGGATTTTATTATTCATAATTTTTTTTACGTCGAAAGATAATCATACCAATCGCGAAAACAACAAGCACAGCAGAAAGCCATTGCGATACTCGAACGGGTCCAAGCATCAAACTATCGGTTCGCATTCCCTCAACAAAGAAGCGCACTGTTCCATACCAAATCAGATAAAAGGCGAAAATTTCACCTCGTTTAAGAAATTTCAGTCGATGACGGAAAATAATCATGAGTAAAAAGCCAACGAAATCGCCAATACTTTCGTATAAGAAAGTCGGCGTGCGATAATGCCCGTCAATGAACATCTGATTTTTGATAAAATCGGGCAAATAGTTAAGATTGTTCACGATTTTACCATAAGCTTCTTGATTGACAAAATTCCCCCAACGCCCGAAAGCTTGCGCCAAAGCCACACCTGGTACGGTAATATCCAGTAAGTCAAACGGATGAATCATCCGATAATAGCAGAAAATAAACAGGACAATCGCTCCCATAATCAAACTGCCGTAAATCGCACCGCCACCATCCCACATCGCAATAATCTGACTGGGGTGCTGACTATAGTAACTCCATTGAAAAGCGACATAGTAAATTCGTGCACCGACAATTCCAAGCGGGAGAGCAATTAAAACGAAATCAATAATATCGTCTGTTTTCAATGGCTCACCAGCCAAATTTTTACGTCGCGGTGCTTCCTTACATGCCAGTAAAACGGCAAGTGCTGCACCAGTTACAATCAAAATCGCATACCAATGAATCGCCAATGGGCCAAGCTGCAACGCAACTTTATTGATTGCTAAAAAAGGGAATAAATTATTCATTTTCTTATTTTCCTCTCATTTTAAAATGATTACTTCATCCTTGGAAGACTTTTTCTCCCGCAAATGTTATTAGGATATAAGCTGACCTCTATGATATCGTTTCGCGCTAAAGTGATGTACCAAACATCGCTCGGTATTGATATGAAGAAAGGTAACTTATCAAGCACTATTATTCGAATTTCGCTCAACCAAACTCAACAGGAGTTGAAACTCCCACTAAGTAAGTTTCTGCTTCATTCTTCACTATTTTTTTCGATTAAATTGGTCAAGCGGTCTTCAAAATCTTTTGTTGCATCAAATCCCATTTGACGCGCCCGAAAATTCATGACTGCTGCCTCAATTATAATTGATACATTTCGTCCTGTTTTGACAGGAATTCTAGTTTGCTGCAGTGCAACACCGCCAAGCTTAATGCAGTCCGTACCATTGCCTAAACGGTCAAATTCTTTATTATCATCATAATTTTCCAGATAAACTGCCATTTCAATATCTGTCCAATCTTTGACCGAACCTGCACCAAACAGCGTCATAACATCAATAATTCCTACACCGCGAATCTCAATCATGTGTCGTAAAATCTCAGCAGGTTCACCAGCAAGTGTAAAAGCATCACGCTGATAAATATCCACTCTGTCATCTGCGACCAAACGGTGTCCACGTTTAACCAGTTCCAAACCCGTTTCAGACTTGCCGATTCCGCTTGCCCCTTGAATGAGAACCCCGACACCAAAAATATCCATAAGAACACCATGAACCGTTGTGCGTTCTGCTAATTTTTCGTCTAAAAAGCTCGTCAAAATAGAGTTCAAACGGCTCGTAGCTTCGCGCGATTGCAAAAGCACAATATCTTGTTTTTTTGCTGCTGCAATCATTTCATCTGGAATTTCCAAATCACGCGCAACAATCACGCAAGGGGTCACATCTGTCATGATTTTTTTTAATAAATCATAACGTTCATCGCCAACTTGCGTCATCATGTAAGACCATTCTTTCATCCCGAAAAGCTGAATTCGCTCAGGTGTAAAATAGTTAAAATAGCCTGACATCTCAAGCCCTGGTCGCATAATGTCCGAAGTTGTAATTTCTTTTTTCAAAGCCGTTCCTGTGGAATAAATCACATGAAAATGGACTTTATTCACTAAATCCTGGACGGTAACCTTCATGATTTTCTCCTAATTTTATAAAAAAATCTTCAAAACAGATTTTACAAAACTGTCAAATCTTATAAAATCTTATTTTCTCTCATAAATTTATCCAACTTATAAGAAAGCATCAAACGGCGCAATAAAAACAAACCGAAAACTACAGCAAAAAGCCAGTCTTTGCCGAACATCGAAATCGAAAAAAACAAAGCCTCAATCGCTGTTCCAAAAATAAAAGTTATAAAACGTTCTTTAGACATACACACTATTATAGCAGATTTTTTCAGCAAAAGTATTTTCATCTCATTTTTCCTAAAAACGTAAATTTTTGCTATAATTATCCTCATGAAAAAACTCATCACGCTCGCCAAAAGCGAAGCATTCAAATATTTAGTTTTTGGTGTCTTAACAACTTTGGTTTATTATATTTTCATGTACGGCAGTCTCGCTTTATTGACCCATATTGCAGGAAAAGCAGCAATTTCTGAGGCAATCGGACAAAGCGTCAGTATTATTTTTGCCTTTTTTACTAACAAAAAATGGGTATTTGAGCACGAAAGCAATCATGTTTTTCTTGATTTTATAAATTTTGCTGCGGGACGTGTATTCTTCATGTTCCTCGCTATTTTTCTAAAATGGTGGTTTGGCGATGTTCATCCGCAAATTTTGATGAATCTTTTCCATCTGAATTTTGACAACACCATGCTTCTTTTTTCACTCATTATCCAAATTTTGAATATTGTGCTTAACTATTTTTATTCGAAATTCATTGTCTTTAGAAAAAACAAAAAAGCAGCTGAATAAGCTGTTTTTTTTAAGCTTTCCGGAAAATCTGTTTCTCCAACTCCACATTGGCAAAAAAGAGCAAATAGCGAACGAATACATAAAATACTAGCAAAACAGCAACAATAATCTGAAAATCATTGAAAACCTGCCAAATTCTTGAGAGTCTCAAAATAGGAATCGTCAGTTTTAACGCAATCGCACTATTGACAAATGGAAAAGTGTAAGAAGCAAAACTCGGGAAAAATGCTAAACGAAAAATCGAGCGCAGACCTAAAAAACCGATACCATAAAATACAAGCGAAAAGAACAGTAAAACAAGCAAAAATTCGCCAGACAGGTGTGAAAAAGACTGTAAATAACCGACCAAACACAATCTAAAGGGCGCCGCAAAAATAGCAAATAAAGGCTGCAAACTTTCTATAATCTTAGGATAACGTAAATACCGATAAATCAGCAAAATCAGGGTCGGAATTAACAAAGCAAAACCGAAATAAAAAGCAGCTTTACCAATGGGCTAAAGCTGAAAAGCAGGTGCCGTGTTAGCAATCGCAACTGGCCCAACATAAACAATTAAATAACCTGCGTAAACGTCTTTTATCTTCAACTTTAAAACAAACTTCAAGGTAAAATAGATAATCAAAACAGCATAAGCCAAAATCCCCAAAAACCAAAGTCCTTCTGCAAATTTCCCAATGAATGTTTTCAAATAGACACTAACAAAAAAAGTTCCCATTAAAAATGCACCAGAAATACTTGCCAATACGGGATTTTTTAAATCTTCAAATAATATTTTAGGAAAGCAAAATAATTTTACAAGCCAAAGTAAAAACATCACAAAGGCAATACTTCCAAAAATCGTGTGCCACAGTTGTGAATAAGATGACAGCAAATTACCTGTTGCCGCCATCGCCAACATTAAGCCAGCAAACGGAACTGGAATTTTTTTAATAAAATCTAACATGAATTATTTTCTAATATCTTTAATAAATTCGACAATTTCTCCGCGACGAGTTTCAATTTTTCCGAGTTTCATCTTTTGATAAACCGCATTAAAAATCGCTCCCAAAATCAGCACTCGCGCGATGAAAATGAACCAAATCATCAGGGCAAAGATAACTAAAGACCCCACCAATTTCAAGTCATTTAAGCGATTTAAAGCAAAGCTTACATATTTTGCAATCAAATTAGTCAGGAAAACCAGAACGAAAGTTGAAAAGATTGTCCCTGGCATGATATACCGAATCTTGCGAATTTTAACATTCGGCAAAATAAAATAAAGCAACATCAAACTAAGAAACGTTGTCAAAGCGACAACAGGCAAGGTCATACTATGTAAAGTGTCATACAGACGCTTATCAAAATCAAGCCACGAATGTACTCGTTCTAAGATGAGCTGACCAAAAGTCGAAAGTGCAATCGAAAAATATAGGAACAGAAAAATCGCAAAGCCCGAAACTAGTCCAACAATGCGACTAACAATAAAATCTCGATGGTCATACACTTCATAGGCCTTATTCATCGACATTTGCAGGGCAGACAACGCTCGCGAAAATGTCCACAAACCTGCAATAATTGAAAGCCACAGCAAACTTGTATTGGTCGTACTCAGCACATTGCGCACGACAGGAGCTAGCCCGTCATAGAGCTGCTCTGGGACATTTTCGTTTAAAAAATTGAGTACCGTGTCAATATTGATGTGAAAAAAAGGTAGGGCGTTTCCAATGATAAGAAGCAAAGGGAAAAGCGACAACAAAAGATAGTAAGCTACCGCAATTGACGATAAGCTCATTTCAGAACTTTTGAAAAAGATGAGGAAATTGTTGAATACATTTCCTAAAGGTTTTAAAAGTTTTTTCATATCGCCTCTTTTTTATCTCAGCAGTACGTGCTACCTGTTCTCCATTCACTCGCTTTTGGGCTGTACTACCAACATGCTCCATAGTGCTAAAGTACTACCTTACGCATCACAAAAGATTTGCTTCACCCAAGTGGCAAGTTCGCTCAAAATATGAACGCAAATACTTAATAAGTTCCCTCTTCACCTTGTGATGTCAAAATTACAGGTCCATCTTTTGTAATCACAAATTGATGCTCAAATTGACAAGATAAGCTACCGTCAGCCGTAACATAGCCTCGTTCGCCATCATGGTCAATTCCCCAATCACCTGTATTAATCATTGGTTCAATAGTCAAAACCATTCCTTCGCGTAAGCGCAGCCCTCGACCAGCTTTACCATAATGTGGTACCATCGGCTCCTCATGCATTGTTGGACCAACACCATGTCCAACTAAGTCGCGAACAACCCCATAGCCAAGTCCCTCAGCATATTCCTGAATAGCAGCACCGATATCGCCAATTCTATTGCCAACAGTCGCCGCCGCAATTCCACGGTAGAGACATTCACGTGTCACATTGTACAAGTCCTCAACTTCTTTAGAAACTTTGCCGACTTTGTATGCCCAACAAGAGTCTGCCACACCGCCCCGAAAATTTTCCTGAACTTTAATCATGCTTTTAGCATCATCAAAGTCCAGTTTTTTTACGTCAACATAATCATCTTCGACTAGCCCCAAAACCATATCAACTTTGAGCAAATCACCATCTTTTAAAATATAATGGCGAGGAAAGGCATGTGCTACTTCATCATTTAAACAGCAGCAAGTCGCATAAGGAAAGGGATTGTAATTACCTTCATCAACGCCAATTTGCAGTGGAATCACATTTTTTTCTTTACAAACACGGCGCACGTATTCTTCAACTTCCCACATATCCGTACCAGGTTTTATGATATCACGCAAACCGATGTGAATATCGGCAAGGATTTTAGAGCTGCGCTCCATTTGTTCAATTTCGCGTTCTGATTTTAATGTTATCATTTTATACTTCTTTTCTAATCATTCAGTAATCCTATTTTACCATAAAAACACGCTGAAGTGATTACTTCATCAGCAGGTGATTCTTTTTCCCTACTGATGTTAGAAGCTATCATCTTCCTTCGCACTAGACTCGTAGCCCGAAACGCATAGATGGCATGCACTTGCTAGGTTAAACCACGATTTCTTTATAAATCGGCAATAATATTTCGTCAACTAAATGGCTAATATCATCATCTGTCATTAGTTTATTATCAATAAAAATATGATAGCGAGAAATCTGAAAGGGCAAAAGTTTGGCATTTTTAGCAATATTTTCTCTTGCTTCTCCTCGCTCTTGTGCACGGGCTAAAATTCGCTCAATGATAATCAAATTGTTAGATTCAATGTCCAAAATACGTTCGTCCATGTGTTTTTTGCCCTGTGCTTGCTCAAAATACATGAAAGAGAGAAAATTTTTCGGGAAAAGCTGCGAATTATCCCGTAAACTTTTCAGCATTTCAAATAAATCTGTACGCAAACTTCCGCTATTAAAAGACTGGTCAATAACGGAACCATGCCAATTTGGGCTTTTCATTACGGCTTGACGACTCGCCTCGTAAATCAATGTGAATGTATCTTCCCAATAGCGATAAAGCACACTCCGCGTTGTTTTAGCCCGTTTGGCAACATTTTGAAAAGTAACGGCTTCATAACCTTCTTGCTCCAACAACTCAACTGCTGCACTGTAAATGGCATCTTTTAGTTCAGCCCCTCGCCTTCTCTGCGGCATTTTCTCTCCTTCTATGGCTCAACAAATATCTGACGACAAGCAAGCTTGTCTTACAGATATTCGCACAGCCTTCTACGGCTCAACAAACACCTGACGACAAGCAGAGCTTGCCTTACAGGTGCTCGCACAGCCTTTGTGAAAATATCAATAGATACAATTTGTTCTTTTTATATTTTATCATTTTCCTTATTTTAAGGCAATGCAAATCATTTTAGATACAAAAAGTACTTTATTTTTGACAAAAGAGAATTTTAGACGTACAATAGTTCTTGTAAATAAGATACAAACTGTATCATAGGGGAACAAAATGGCGCAGAAAATACAAGAGAAATTACCAAAAGAAGTAACAAGAACTGCATGGATTCTGGTAGTAAGTGCGATTGCACCAATGTTAGATTCAACAATGGTCAATATCGCTATTAATAAATTACAGTCAGACTTAAATACATCATTGAACATGATTCAGTGGGCAATTACAGGCTATGTATTGGCATTGGCAGTTGCCGTGCCCGTTTGTGGTTATCTGGTTAATCATTTCAACGGGAAAATCGTCATGCAATGGTCAACTATCGCATTTGGTGTATTTAGTTTTTTATCTGGTCAGGCGTGGAATATTCAGACTTTTATTGCTTTTCGTACTATACAAGGATTTGCAGCAGGATTCATTACTTTATTAATGACAACTCTATTGATGCAAGTTGCACCTAAAGGACGTTTCGGTGAGTTAGTCGCTATCATTTCAACACCAATTATTTTGGGACCCATTTTAGGACCTGTGTTGGGCGGATTTATCGTGCAAGATGCAAATTGGCATTGGCTATTTTTTGTCAATGTTCCTGTTTGTGCACTTGCAGTAGCTCTTAATGCTTTATTTCTGCCTAATTTTGAACCCATGAATTCCGAAAGCAAATTGGATTGGTTCGGCACAATTTTATTAACTTTTGGCTCGATTGGGTTGATTTATGGAATTATGCAAGGTTCGGAAAATGCTAAGAATTTCTTTAATCAGCAAATGTTGATTTTTACTGGTTTAGGCTTGATTGCTTTTGTAAGCTATGGTGTTTATAATGGTTGGCGACATGATGAAACAGTATTACCCTTGCGATTTTTCAAGATACGAAATTTTACAGCCGCAAATATTGGAATTTTTTTGGCAGGAATTGCTTCAAATG
>JAJXWC010000056.1 GCA_021781855.1 Bacillota bacterium
TGTCGTTTTACCAATGTGAATCCATTCAGGAACTTCATTTGATGCTTCCAAAATAATCGTCAATGGACCTGGAAGAAAGGTTTTTACCAACTTTTCAAGATAGGCTGGCTGATGTTTAGAAAATTTCAAAATCTGCGACAAAGTCGCAACGTTTAAATTCAGCGCCTTTTCGGTTGGACGTCCTTTGACCGCATACAGTTTTTCGACCGCCGCCCGATTTGTTGCATCTGCAAAAATTCCGTACACCGTTTCTGTCGGCAAAATAGCAAGATTCCCAGATTTTATCGCATCTACTGCCTGTTGTATTTCATTCATTGTAATTCAACTTTCAAATAAATATTATCAATTAATTCGCATCCCTTGTCAAATACAGGCTTTCCATACTTTTCAGGGAAATAATTTTTCACTCGCTTATATGCACTAAAACCGCATTTTTCATAAAAATGAGTTGTAAATTCGTCCGTGCGCACGCGAATTCCTTTGTAGTGGTGGGGACAATGTTCGACTGTATCAAGAAAACTTCCAACCAAGTGGCTTCCATAACCTTGTCCTTGATATTTTTCAGCAACGGCAAGATTTTGTATCTCAAGCCAATTCTCATTTTCAACAGTGACTAACATTACTGCACGCAATTCATCATCGTATAGTCCGAAGAGTTGACCACGCTCAAAATAATTCTTGATAAAGCATGGTTCATCTGCCAAAGCAAGTAGCGGCAAAGCCATTTCTTTATTTTCGTGAATGATTTCAATTCTCATTTCACACATACCATTCTATCTTTCCCAAAGCTGTCAGTTAGTACTTTGACCTGCTTTTCGGGAAAATAGGTCTCAAATAATTTTTTGACACTTTCGCCCTGCTTATAGCCAATTTCGAGATAAATCCTTCCCTTTAGCGTCAGATGTTCACGTGCCTGACGGGCGATTTTTTCGTAAACAGCAAGCCCATCATTTTCAGCGAATAGTGCCATATGCGGCTCGTAAGATTTGACTGATTGGTCAACTTCATTTTCGTCAGAAAACGAGATGTAGGGGGGATTTGACACCAGCACATCAAACTTTCCCTCTATTTTATCGAAAACATCGGATTTGACAAATTTGACCGTCTCTCCATTTTCCGCTGCGTTGACCGCTGCTAATCGGAGTGCATCATCCGAAATATCAGAAGCCGTCAACTCCCAGCTTTTTCGCATTTTAGCAAGACTAATTGCAATCGCACCCGAACCTGTCCCGATATCAAGCACGCGTTTTGGCATCGCATCATTTTCCACCAAAATCAGCCGTACCAACTCTTCGGTCTCAGGTCGTGGAATCAGCACACGCGCATCAACCGCAAATCGCAGGTCACAAAATTCTGCCCAACCCACAATATATTGCGGTGGCTCATGCTGCTGCAAGCGCTTTGCAATTACTTTCAACTGTTCTAAGTCTGCTTCCGAAATCAATTCCCGCTGCAAATTCAACCAATCAAGTTTCGTCAAGCTATACTGATTTCTCCAAACAAACTCCAGTTCAAACGGCTCATCAAAATCTGCCGTTAAAGCTTTTACTGCCTCAATCCACAGCATTTTTCTCTCCTAATTTCTCCTTCAACGAGTGCCACTTATTTTCAAAAACCACGCATTTTCCAATAATCTGCATCCAATTCCGCTTGATAGGGACGTCCTTGCAGTTTTACACGGTCTTTAATTTCAATTAATTCAGCTTTTTTCTTTGCTGTCAATTCACTTTGTAAAAAATTCAGCCACTCCGATTTTGACAGTCCATAACGCTTCCGATAAATTTTTTCAATCTGCAAAGCATCGGAGCCATTATTAACCAGCTCCACTTGCGGACTACCAATCCAATGCAATACCCAAACCATCTTTTACCTCAAAATCAATCTGCAGCTTCTTCTCTCATCTCATTTTCCTAACTCCGCCAATTTCTGAGTCTGGTCATAAATCACCAATGCATCAATCACTTCCCCCAAATCCCCAGCAATAATACGGTCAAGTTTTTGAATGGTCAGTCCGATACGATGGTCGGTCACTCGATTTTGCGGAAAATTATAAGTTCGAATCCGCTCCGAACGGTCACCCGTGCCTACTGTTGACTTGCGCTCTGTGTTTTGCTTGTCTAGCTCAATCTGCTGATAATAGTCAAAAACTTTCGTATTCAGCAGTTTAATCGCCTTATCCCGATTTTTTTGTTGCGTCCGCTCCTCTTGCATCTCCACTTTGATGCCCGTTGGCAAATGCACCATTCTCACCGCAGTCGCCACTTTGTTGACATTTTGTCCGCCAGCACCGCTCGCATGATAAATATCTGTGCGAATCTCATTTGGGTCAATCTGATAATCAAATTCCTCAATTTCGGGCATGACAAGCACGGTCGCGGTCGATGTGTGCACACGCCCCTGTGTTTCCGTCACAGGCACTCGCTGCACCCGATGCGCTCCGCTCTCATATTTGAGCTTACTGTAAACGCTGCTCCCCGAAATCAGCGCGGACACCTCTTTGTAGCCGCCGATTGAAGTCTGATTGGCCTCCATGATTTCAAATTTCCAACCTTGTGATTCGGCATAATGCTGATACATATTCAGCAAATCTGCCGCAAATAGTGCTGCTTCATCGCCGCCAGCTGCACCACGAATTTCAAGCACAATATTTTTCCCGTCATTCTGGTCTTTAGGTAAGAGTAGGATTTTTATCTTTTCCTCAAGCAAAGGTTTTGAAGTTTTCGCTTCTGCTAGTTCTTCTTTAAAAAGGTCTCGTTCCTCATCATCCAAACTGCCATCATTCAGCATTTCTTCACACTCATTAATCGCTTGAAGTACAGCTTTATACTCATTGTAAGCGGCCACTTTATCTCGCAAATCTGCCTCTTCGCGCGATAATGCCATGAACCTTTTGGTATCACTTACAACTTCTGGGTCTGAAAGCAATTCGCCCAATTCTTCATAACGTCCAAGCATTGTTTCTAATTGTTCAAACATATTTTCTCGTTTCTCATCATATTTGTTTTTGCCTCGATATTTGCTGGAAATCTAGTCAAACTCAGCTTATTTTATATCTTCTTTTGGAAATTCTTTCTAAGAAAAGTATTAATTTTACAGTTTTTCTTAATCACTTCGCTTTAGGGTCAAGCTCAACTTTCAAAAATCCCTGAAAGGCTGACCAATGTTCTTGTTTTTGTAGCCAATTTTTCGGAAGGGCAATCATCTGTCCTTTACCAAAGTTGATATAAACGGCATCATCAAAGTAGCTGATTTTTTTAATTGCTTGCGGAAATTTCATTCCTTTATAAAAATCAAACTGCTGAACCTGCTGCAGCTGAGCATTTTGTTCATACATTCTCCGAATCTGCTTCGGCAACATTTTATAATTAAGAAAAATCAAGCCAATAAAAATAACCGATACAATCAAAAAATTCAGCCAATTTTTCGTGATAAAAATTGAAATCAACGCAATCAACAGATAAATCACGCCATAGCCAATTAAGATTTTGCGTGCCATTAACCGTTTATACATAGTCAAATAGTCCTCAAACGTGATTTTTCCTTGTAATTTAAAATTTAACATTTTTTATTCCTTTTTCGATTCCCAGTTTTCCTCGATGAAGTCTGCAAAATTTGCCCAATCCGCTTCCAACAGAAATCCTTTTTTAAGATAAACATTCACTGCTTACTAAATAGATGAGACAATTCCTTCGACATTTCCATCCTCAAAGTTCTGGCTTAAAGTAATGCTTTCTGCAAACAGGGATATAAGTTTCATTCCCACCAATTTGTAGTTGTTCGCCTTCATAAACAGGTTTGCCATCAATCGTGCGAATTACCATTGTCGCCTTTTTACTGCAATACCAGCAAATCGTCTTAATTTCCTCAATTTTATCAGCAAGAAGCAACAAATATTGGCTTCCTTCAAAAAGTTCATTGCGAAAATCATTTTTCAACCCAAATGCCATCACAGGCACTCCAAGTTCATCAACAACACGCGCAAAATCGTAAACATTTTGTTTGCTCAAAAATTGTGCCTCATCAATCAGCACACAGTAAGGCTGCTCTGCCAGATTGGCGACATAAGCATAAACATCCATTTTATCCGAAATCGCCACTGCTGTCTCATGCATTCCGATACGACTAGCAACCGTTCCAACACCTGCACGCGTATCTAAGCTAGACGTCATCAATAAAACAGGTTTTCCCTGTTCTTCATAATTATGGGCAACTTTCAAAATTTCGATTGATTTGCCTGAGTTCATTGTTCCGTATTTAAAGTATAATTGTGCCATGATACTACAATTATAGCAGAAATCCTCTAATTTTTCCCCTAACTTTTAAGTGCTTTTGTGTTAAAATGAAGGATAGTCAAAATTCGAAACTTATTTAGTAGGAATTTCAACTAGGATACAATCTCACATTCTTGATATGGGGTTATCTTGTCTATCTATACTATCCATTCACTCTATCTCCACTTTGTTACGGGCAAAATGGTCAGATTAAAAGAAAAGAGGAAAATTTTATGCCATTTGTTCATGTCGAATTATTTGAAGGACGCACAGTTGAGCAAAAAGCTGCTATTGCGCGCGAAATTACAGAAACGATTCACAAGCACGCTGGAGCACCGAAAACAGCAATTAATGTGATATTTACTGACTTGCCTGAAGGAACGTTGTTTCAAGCTGGCGAGATGCGTAAGAAAAATTAGTTAAATATTTCTAATTTCACTTTTTTGTAGTAAATTTCTTACAAACATTTGATATATTCTTTAAAATACATTATACTTAAGGGTAGATTAAGAGAGGAATTTTTATGAAAAAGAAAATACTTGCCACACTCATCGCTTCTGCTACCTTACTTTCTTTAGCCGCCTGCTCATCTAATAACTCTGCAAGCAAAGGAACATCAAGCACACCCGCTTCGTCGGAAACTTCGAAAAGCTCATCTTCTAGCTCATCATCGTCATCATCAAAAGCAACTTCTTCAGCGAGCAAATCCAATGGCAATTCTGACACCTTCAATCTGATGATTGAAGCGGCACAATCACAAGTAGCTTCACTCAAAGCTCAAATGGGCTCGACTTATTCTGATATTTCCATCTCAGCAGGAGAAAGCGACACTGTTGTTTATACATTTACTTATGCAAAGAAAATACCTGTAAATGTTGATTCAACTAGCTTGAAACCTGTTTTGGTCAAAGGAATGAAATCGACAATGGACAGTCTTAAAGCATTGGTTCCTGATGTCAAAATCAAAGTCATCTATCTCAATCCCGATAAATCCAAAGTTGCTGATATTCTTATTACGCAAGCTGATACTGACGCTGTATCTTCATAATTCTTTTATTAAGTTCTGTTTCTTTTGACAGAACTTTTCTTTTTGACAGCATGGTCAAAATCGAAATCTTGAAAATTTTTTCATTTTGTGGTAAATTTAGTCTAATCAATTTTACATATCAAAGGAGTTTCATCATGCGACAATCAAAGGCCTCAGACATTGCGATTTTATCAATAATGATTGCTCTTATTATCATTATTCAAGTTGTTTCGGCATTTATTTATCCTGTTTTGCCTCTGCCTGTTTCTCCAACTCTGGCGAGTATTCCTGTTATTATCGGTTCGATTTTCTTAGGTCCGAAAAAAGGAGCTTTCTTGGGCTTTATGATGGGACTTGTTCTTTTTATTCAGGCAACAATCACACCAGGTGTGTTAAATGGTTTATTTACACCATTTATTCCGCTTCCTGGGCATACTCAGGGAACTCCTTGGGCATTGATTGTTACATTCGTTCCACGAATTTTGATTGGTATTTTCCCTTATTTTGTTGCCAAAGGTATAAAAAATCGTTTTGGTTTAGGACTTGCTGGCGTGGTTGGTACCCTTACAAACACTTTGTTCGTCTTTTTGTTCATCTTCATCTTCTTTGGTTGGAGTATGCTAGGTGCTATCATCGGTATCACAATTCTTTGGAATTCAATCATTGAAGCGGTCGCTGCTGCGATTTTGACGACAACGATTGTCCCTGCTTTGATGAAAGCACGTGGAAAATGAAATCGTAAAAAAACACAAGTGAAACTGATTTCTCTTGTGTTTTTTTACGAAAAAATGGTATAATGTAAGCGGTAAGAGAAAACAAAAAGAAGGAGAAAACTTATGAAAAAAATTCTAAGTTTCGACATCGATAACACACTCAATGAGCCTAAAATGCCTATTTTTCCAGAAATGGCAGAATTGCTTGCGAAATTATCTCAAAAGTACATCATCGCACCGATTTCTGGACAAAAATATGACCAATTTTTGATTCAAATCATCAACAACTTGCCTGAAACTGCAAATCTTGACAATTTCCACCTCTTTGTTGCTCAAGGAACACAATATTATGCCCACAAAGACGGTGAATGGCATCAGGTCTTTAATTATGCCTTGACTGATGAACAGGCAGCCGAAATCATGGGAGCACTTGAAAAAGCTGCACGCGAGTTGGGCTACTGGGACGAAAGTGTGCTTGCTCCTGGTGATGAAATCAACGAAAATCGTGAGTCAATGATTGCTTACTCAGCAATTGGACAAAAAGCCGGTGTTGAAGCGAAGCAAGCATGGGACCCCGACATGACAAAACGCAATAAAATCGCGAAACGTGCAAAAGAACTTGCGCCTGATTTTGAATTTGAAGTTGCTGGTACAACAACAATCAACGGTTTTGTTCCTGGACAAAATAAAGAATTCGGTATGAATCATCTCATGGAAGAACTCAATGTCGTAAAAGATGAAATTCTTTACTTCGGTGATATGACTCAACCTGGCGGTAACGATTATCCAGTTGTTCAAATGGGTATCGAAACAATCACCGTTCGTGACTGGCAAGAAACGGCTGGTATTTTGAAGGGTATCATCGCCACGGAATGTGATTGCTGCAAATAAAAGAAAGGAAAAACTGCCTATAAGGCAGCTTTTTTGATTTTAGACAAAATTCAGTCTTTCGTCCTATTGAAATTCCTTGGAAAATCGGGTAAAATAGACGAGTATGTTTATTTCAATAGAAAAGGATTTATTTTGATTAAAACTCATAAAAAATTAACGTTAGCTGGAATTACAGTCGCTGCTCTGTTCTTTTTATCGGGCTGCGTCCAGACACATCGGGTAAACGGCATCCTCGTTCCCACTCAGGCAGGAATGAATGGTATGACTTACCGTTATCTTGTTCGCCCAATGATTAGCTTTGTTGACCTTTTTGCACATAATATGGCTTTAGGTTATGGCATGGCAATTATTCTTGTCACTTTGATTATTCGCTTGCTCATTTTGCCACTGGGACTCAATCAAGCCTACAAATCTACTTATATGCAAGAAAAAATGGCTTATCTCGCTCCCGTTTTTCTCCCTTTGAACGAACGCATGAAAAATGCGACAACGAATGAGGAAAAAATGGCTGCTCAACAGGCGCTGATGAAGGCTCAGAAGGACAACGGTGTAAATATGCTTTCGAGCATCGGTTGCTTACCGCTGATTATCCAATGGCCGTTCTTTATTGCGCTTTACAATGCAGCAATGTACACGCCCGGTATCATGACATCAAGCTTCATGGGCATTGACCTTTCCAAACCTAGTATTATTTTAACGATTATTTCTGGTGTACTTTATTTTGCTCAAACATGGATTTCAACAATCGGCATGACAGAAGAGCAAAAGAAAACAGGACGCACAATGCTGATTATGAGTCCTGCAATGATTGTGATTTTCAGTTTCATGGCACCTGCTGCTGCAGCGCTCTACTGGGCTGTCGGTGGTTTCGTTATTGTTATTCAACAGGTCATCATCACTTTCATCATGAAACCTTCAATGAAAAGAAAAATCGATGCTGAATTCAAGGCAAATCCGCCAAAAATCATGGATGCGCCAAAAGATGTAACACCAAGCGCCGTTCAAGAAAGCTTCGAAGCAATTACTAGTCAGCAAAATCCGATTGAGACCAAAAATCATCATGGACGAAATTCTGGAAAACAGAACCGAAAATCATAAAAATCTTTCCTTTGGGAAGATTTTTTTATATAATTATTTTTATCTCAGCAGCACTAAGTGTCGAATTTAGTCTCTGCTTCACGAAATGATAAGACTGAAGCTACTGTTTTCGATTGCAGAAAAAGCTGACTCTTTTGTACTTTTTGCCTTTTTAAAGAATATTACTTTGAGTTTGATGATGGAGCATTTTATGTCAACATTTGGAGCATTTACCGTAATTTCAAGCAGCATCCATGCAAATAAAATCTTATTGATAAAACGACGTGATTTCCCCTTGTGGGATTTACCTGGAGGTCGTGTCGAGTCGGACGAGAGTCCTGAACACGCAGCCGTTCGTGAAGCATGGGAAGAATCTGGCTTTGAAATCGAAATTGAACGATTTACTGGGACCTATCACAATACCGAACTTGACGATTTTCAATTCATTTATCAAGGAAAAATCGTTGGCGGTTCAAGTTTAGAATCTGGAGATGAAACCGCCGCAATAGATTTTTTTCCTGTTGATAAACTTCCGCTTTTGATGGTCCCGCATCGCAAGATGCAAATCAAAAAAGCTTTGACAGATTCGTCAAAGCCTCTTATAGTCGAAATTCGTGATTCTTTTTTAGTTCGATATTTCAAGAAAAAATAACCATGAAGTTTTTTGCTTAGGTCAAATGTACCCCTTTATCAACATAAACAATATCACCAATAATTCCAGCAGCAAGTGGGCTGACAAGGAATGCCGCAGTTTGACCGACTTCTTCAATCGTTACACCAATTCCATCTGCAGTGCGGCTGTCAGATTCTTTAATCAAGTCTTTGTAACCTGAAACACCAGATACAGCGAGCGTTTTGATTGCCCCTGCAGAAATCCCATTCACATGGACACCAACGTGTGCCATTTCGGCAGCGAGATAACGAACCGCAGATTCAAGCGCTGCTTTGGCAATTCCCATCACATTGTAGTTTGGAATGGCACGAACGCTCCCCATATAAGTCAATGTTACAATACCTGCTCCTTTATTTAGCAAAGGCTTTGCAGCTTTAGAAACGGCAAGTAAACTGTAAGCTGAAATATCCTGCGCCAACGCATAACCATCACGCGAAATATCCGTTACATTGCCGCCCAGTTCTTCCTTTTTCGAATAGGCAACAGCGTGAACCATGCCGTCGATTTTACCAATACGGCTTTCAATTGTTGAAAATGCACGACGAATAGACTCGTCAGAAGCAACATCACACTCAATGAGCCAATCTTCTGGACTTGCCAACTTTGCGAGCTGCTTTTCCATACGTTCATTTTGATAAGTATAAATCAGCGTTGCACCCTGGTCTTTCATGGCTTTTGCGCAACCCCAAGCGATTGATTTATTGTTTGCAACACCCATGACAACAATTTTTTTGCCTTCTAAAAACATAAAATAATTCCTCTTCTTATTAAATAAAAATTGACACTTTCCCAAAAACTTGATAAGATAGTCTTGCAGAAAGTTTTGTATATCAAAATACTTTATGTATCAAATTGTAAATTAAATTATTTGAAATGTCAAGCCAAATTTATATCCGAAAGTGAGAAACAATGACACGAGTACTAAGCGCACAAGAAGTTGCGAACATTATTCCCAACCGCTATCCTATCCTTTTTATTGACTATGTTGATGAGATTACTGAAAATAAAATCATTGCTACAAAAAATGTAACGATTAATGAGCAGGTATTCAATGGACATTTCCCTGGAAATCCAACTTTCCCAGGCGTTTTGATTTTGGAGAGCTTGGCACAAGCTGGCTCAATTTTAATTTTGACCAAAGACGAATTTAAAGGCAAAATGGCTTACATTGGTGGCATCGACAAGGCGAAATTTCGTCAAAAAGTTACACCTGGCGATGTGATGAAACTTGAATTTGAAATTACAAAATTCCGTGGAAAAGTTGGTGTGGCAAGTGCAACGGCACTCGTTGACGGCAAAAAGGTTGCAACAGCCGAGTTTACTTTCATCGTTGACGAAGCTGCTGAGCAAACAAAATAAAAAATGCCTTTGACTGTTTGTCAAAGGTTTTTTTACTCTTAGCACTTGTTCATGAAATCTTGAAAAATTTTTAATTGCTGCTTATCGGATTGCCCTATATTTTCCAGATGTTACTGTACCGATTTTTCATTGAGAAGTCCAAACGGATATGCCAAAATATCTGCCGTGACAACAATAATGATTTTTTCATTATTATAAACTCTATCAAAAAATCCGCAAAATAGCGGATTTTTATCTATTCAAGGATATGAGATTGTACCCTGAATTTAGTGAAGTTTCACCCCCAACTAAATAAGCCTTCGCTTCATTACTTCGTGTTTTGCGAAGCTTTGTAATTCTTTTGGATGATTTGGTTAAGTTCACCACTTGCCTTGAGTTCTTTGATGACTTCATTCACTTCTTTTTGCAAATCAGTTGACCCTTTCTGCATCGCTACGGCCATACCAGGATTACTTGGAAGATTTGGAATTTTAACTTTAGCCACGGCCAAGTCAGGGTTGGCTGCCACATAACTCGTTGCAATCATATCTTCCATGACTGCCCCTGCAACTTTACCGCTTTTAACCTCATTGATTTCATCCCCAACTCCTGGAAGTGAAACAAGGACTGAACCTGAAATCTGATTTTTAACGGCTGTTTCCTGAGTTGAACCTGTCTGACCTGTCAATTTCAAACCTTTAAAATCAGCTAAACTCTTATATTTATTCAAATCTGATTTTCTTACCACAATTTCATTTGTCGCATCATAATAAACATCTGAAAAATCAAATGATTTTTTCCTATCTGATGTTGCTGAAATTCCAGAAATTGCAATATCTGATTTTCCTTGTGCCAAATTCGTCAGAACATTGTCAAAACTCATTGTGCTGATTTTCAATTTTACATTCATCTTCTTAGCAATCGCATTGGCAAGGTCAATATCTGCGCCAACCACTGTATTTTTGCCATTGACTAATGCCTGATATTCAAATGGAGGATAGTCAGGACTAACAGCCAAAACAAGCTGTCCTTTGCTTTGAATTGCTTTTACTTCATTTGAACTAGAATTTCCGCAGGCCGCCAAACTTACAACAGCTGCAAAACCGACTACTCCCAATAATAATTTTTTTACGTTCTTCATTTTTTCTCCTACTGTATATTTTTTAAACAACATACGCATAATTATACATCATTCAGAAAATATGTCAAGTCTTATGCAAAAAAATCTGTTTAAACAAACAGATTAGAGGATTGCTTTTAAAAAGTCAATAACATGCGCCATTTCTTCATCCGTACCTATTGAAATTCGCAACCATTCCGCAATGCGTGAATCTTCCCAGCGTCTCACAATAATATGTGCAGCATAGAGTTGTTCAAAAACCAGCCGCCCAGAAATTTTTGGATGCTTTATCAATACAAAATTAGTCTGCGAATCTAGCACTTCAAAACCAAGCGCTCGCAACTCCACTGTGAAGTTGTCTCGCGTCCGTATAATCTTATGCACTGTTTTTTGTAAATAATCTTCATCAAGCACACTCGCAAGTCCCATTTGCTGTGCTACAGCATCTACACAATAAGAATTAAATGAATTTTTCACATCGTATAGTTTCGCAATGGCAAGCGGGGAACCAAGGGCTACTCCCAAACGGGCACCAGCCAAGCTACGAGATTTAGAAAAAGTTCGCGTAATAATTAGATTTTCATATTTATCAAGCAAAGGAAGAGCTGAAACTCCTGAAAAATCAGCATAAGCTTCATCAATAATGACAATACTCTCCGAATTTTTTTCCAAAATCTGCACTATAAAGTCCAAATCTTCCGATAAACCTGTCGGATTATTCGGATTGGCAAAAACAATCCCACCATTTTCTTGAAAATAATCCTTCAAAACCAAATGGAAATTATCTGACACAGGAATTTTTTTATATTTAATCCCGTATAAATCACAATAAGTTGGATAAAAAGCATAAGTCACATCAGGCATTAAAATAGGTTTTTCACTATTAAAAAAAGTTAAGAAACTCAGTGACAAAACCTCATCAGAACCATTTCCAACAAAAATCTGCTCCGCCGGAAACTGCCAAAGCTTAGAAAGTGCTGCTCGCAATTCATCTGCATCCACATTCGGATAGAGTCTTAATTCGGCAATATCTAGTGTTTTCAGAACTTCTCCAACCTTGGGAGAGGGCGGATAAGGACTTTCATTCGTATTTAACTTAATCATCTGCTCAAGCTGCGGCTGTTCTCCCGAAACAT
>JAJXWC010000230.1 GCA_021781855.1 Bacillota bacterium
GTAATCATGATTACGCATCACCTATATGACGAAACGCAGCATTATTTGGACAAAATCATCCAGCTAGGAGAAGAAAATGCTTAAATTGGGAATTATCGGAACAAATGGTATTTCAGATGGGTTTGTTGATGCCGTTTCGACAACAGGTGCTTACGAATTGCATTCTGTTTTGTCGCGTACAATGGAAAATGCACAACGTTTTTCTCAAAAATATGGTTCAAATGTTCAGGCATATTCAGATTTGAATGAATTCTTAGCTGATGAAATTTTAGATGTTGTCTATGTGGCAACACCTAACAGCGTACATTTTGCACAAACAAAAGCCGCTTTGCAAGCAAAAAAGCATGTTATTGTCGAGAAACCTGCATTCTCAAATCCATCAGAACTTTCCGAAGTTATCAAAGTTGCACACGAAAATGACTGCTACTTTTTTGAAGCCATTCGTACACTTTATAATGACGGTTTTCGTGCCATTCATGACTTGATTTCTAAAAAAACGGTACTGGCAGCAAGTTTTCGTTTTGCCGCTTATGATTATCGTATGGCTGATGTGCTGTCAGGTGGCGAACCACCAAGCTTTTCGCGCAAATTTTCGGGAGGTAGCCTGACAGATATCGGTGTCTATCTGCTTTACCCGACGATTGCGCTCTTTGGACCACCTAAGTCAAGTTTTTATAGTGCAAAATTTTTACCCACAGGGGTTGATGGCAATGGTATTGGTATTCTTGATTATGATTGTTTTCGTGTTTTGTTTGATATTGGAAGAAATATTCAAACCTACAGTCCGCAGAGCGAAATTTACTGTTCAGATGGAACGCTTGTGATTGATAGTTTTTCAAATCTTGACCACATTATTTGGCACGCTCATCAAGGCGAAACTGTTGAACTCACATTTGACCGCAAGCCCAATTCTATGACTGACCAAAGTATAATTTTCGCCGAAATCATCAAAAATCATGACGAAGAAGCATTTGATGAAATGCTCAAACTTACTCAGCAAGTCAATCAAACCATGTATGAAATGCGAAAAATCGCAAAAATCAGCTTTGTTGCAGATGAAGCAAAAATCTAGGAGGAAATCTCATGTCACTTTTAACCATTGATATTGGCGGCACAACAATCAAAACTGCGCTTTTTAATCAAGGGGAACTCACAGAAAGTCAAGCATTCAAAACGCCTGAAACACGTGAGCACTTTTTTGACGAACTTGTCAAAAGTGTCAATTTTTACAAGGGAAAATTTGACATCGCGGGTGTAGCCATCAGTTCTCCTGGTGCGGTGAATAAAGCTTCGGGGGTAATTGAAGGGGCAAGTGCGCTTCCCTATATTCACGATTTTGATATTCACAGTGAATTTGAAAAGCGGTTTGAACTGCCTGTTTCGATTGAAAATGATGCAAATTGTGCGGCACTTGCCGAAGTAAAATTTGGTGCGGCAAAAGGGCTTAAAAATGTTTTATTTATCGTTCTTGGTACAGGCGTTGGCGGTGCTGTCGTCATGAACGGCAAGATTCATCATGGAAAGCACCTTTTCGGCGGCGAATTCGGTTTTATGCTGATGGATGAAAAAAATTCATTTTCAACACTCGGTACCACCATTCGTATGGCAGAGCGTTATAATAAGCGCACAGGCGAAAGTTTAGATGCGATTGAAATTTTTGAAAATGCATTTTCAGGTGATGAAATAGCCAAAGAAGAGATGAAGGTCTTTACTTTTAACGTCGCCAAGGGTATTTTCAACTTACAATATAGCTTTGACCCAGACCTCATTATCATTGGTGGCGGTGTTTCACAAGCTGACTGGCTCATTTCAGAGCTGCAAGTGCAACTCAAAGCCATTATGGAAACTATTGAAATTGCACCATTTATGCCCGAAATTGCGGTCTGCAAATTCCGCAACAATGCTAATCTCATCGGGGCAGCAGCAGATTTTGAGCAGACATTTACAAAGTAAGAAGGTAGTGCGAGTGGCTGAAAGACAAGCTTGCTTGTCGTCAGCTGTTTGTTGAGCCGTAGAAGGCTGTGTGAGTAGCTGAAAGACAAGCTTGCTTGTTGTCAGCTGCTTGTTGAGCCGTAGAAGAGAAGGAAAAATGAAACTAGGTAGTATTGAAGCTGGCGGTACAAAATTCGTGCTTGCCATCGGTGATGAAAATTTTAACATTTTAAAATCAGAGCAGATTCCGACAACGACACCCGCTGAAACGATTGCACGCACGATTGAGTTTTTCAAGGCAAATCCTGTTGATGCATTAGGTATTGGCTCTTTCGGTCCGATTGATATCAATCCAGAAAGCTCAACTTATGGATTTATCACGACTACACCCAAGCCAAATTGGGCGAATACCGACCTCCTCGGAGAGTTGAAAGTAGCCCTAAATATCCCGATGAGCTTCACAACCGATGTCAATGCCAGTGCATACGGTGAAATGATGGTGACGGGCAATCAAAGTCTTGTCTATTTTACGATTGGTACTGGAATTGGTGGTGGCGCGGTCCAAAACGGTGAATTTATTGGTGGATTTTCTCACGCAGAAATGGGGCATCAATTTGTCAAACGGCATCCGAAAGACCTTGATTTTGTAGGCGTATGTCCATTTCACGGAGATTGCCTCGAGGGTGTAGCTGCAGGCCCTAGTATTGAAGCCC
>JAJXWC010000231.1 GCA_021781855.1 Bacillota bacterium
GCTCGGCTGCTCTAGGGGCAGACGCTTAGCGAGAGTGGACAGCGTAGTAGCAAAGCTACGGAGATAGTGGCTTGACTTCTGACCATTTCGCCTTGTGGCTTTAGCCACTTGCGATTACGACTAGCTGCTTTAGCAGCGTAGCGAGTATCGACAGCGTAGCAAAGTGGAGATAGAGCGAATGGATACCGTAGGTGGACAGGGTAAACTCATATCAAAGATGTTAAGCAGACTGTTGCGGCTTTAGCCGCTTACAGGTCGCTTAGTTTTTTCACCTAGAGGTTGTGCCCTAAACTTGGTGGGAATTGGAACTCTCACCAAGTAAGTCTCTGCTTCATCTAACTGCTTCAGTACGAATGCACGGAAATTGCGGCTTAGCTTCTTGTACGGGTTGCTTAACATTTTTACCTAGAGCTTGTGCCCTAAATTCAGCGGAAGTTCAAACGCTCTCTGGATAAGCTTCAGCTTCATTTTATCATATTTTGACGATTTCACAAAATATTTTCTGAAATTTAAAGGAAAATTAAGAATTTTTTGTAAAAAACAAGCAAAGCTGTTAACTTTGCTTGTTTTTAGGCAATTAAATTATAAGCCTTGATTGCCTCTTCAAGTGCATCTTCGAAATTTCTAACGACTGCGATTTCTTTTCCTGAAACAACAACGACAAAAGTCCCGAACTCTTCTTTAATTTCTGCAATTGTTTTTTTACCGATTTTAACTTCTGCTCCATTTTCGGTATCAATGATTTCAACTTCTGTATCTTTCTTCTTTGCCATAAAATTTACCTTACTTTCTATGATTGCACAAGCATCTTGAAAGCACACTCACAGTTTTTAACCTAGCAAGTGCCTACTTGTCTTGCGCTGTCCATCCTCGCTAGGATACTTAAAGCATCTAGTCAAAGCGGAGCGATTACTGCCATTTACAAAAGTTCGCTGAAAAGTCCGCGAACAAAAAATTCTTCATCAAAATCTTGCAAATCATCAATCTTTTCACCAAGACCAATAAGTTTTACAGGAATTTTCAAACTTTGAACAATAGAGAGAACAATACCACCTTTTGCAGAGCCATCGAGTTTTGTCAGCGCAATCGCCGTGATTGGCGTAACTGTACTGAATTCCTTAGCTTGCTGAATAGCGTTTTGTCCTGTTGTGGCATCTAGCGCCAAGATGGTTTCATGCGGTGCTTCAGGAAGTTCGCGCTGAATAACTTTACCGATTTTTTCAAGCTCTTTCATCAGATTATCTTTGTTCTGCAAGCGACCAGCCGTGTCAACCAGTAGCATATCATAACCTTCTGCTTTCGCTTTTTGGACGGCATCATAAACAACACTGGCAGGGTCAGAACCCGCTGGTTTAGTCACAACTTCTGTTGCTGAACGTTTTCCCCATTCAACAAGTTGGTCAATCGCGCCAGCGCGAAAAGTGTCTGCTGCTGCAAGTAATACTTTTTTCCCTTCGTGCTTATAACGAGCGGCTAATTTGCCAATCGTTGTGGTCTTTCCGACACCATTTACACCAACAAAAAGGAATACAGTCAAATCATTTTCTTGCACATTCAAATTTGACGGAAGTTTCTCACCATCAAATTTATCCACGATTTTTTCGATGATAAGCTGACGCAAGTCCTCCGCCGATTTTGCATTGGTCAGTTTGGCCTCGTGGCGCAATTCATTCGTAATTTCCATTGCGAGCTCGACACCAACGTCGGACATGATAAGTGTCTCTTCAAGTTCTTCGAAAAATGCTTCATCAACACTACGAAAATTCGCAAAAAGCTCATTGAACCCATCACTAAACGTTTTGCGTGTCAATGTCAATGACTGCTCATATTTTTTTTCAGTTTCTTCACGAGATTGCGTGAAGATTTTTGATAAAGCATCAATGTCAATAACGATTTCATCATTTTCTTCAACGCTTTCAGGTACTTTTTCAACCTGAGTTTCGAATTTGATAGGCTCGTCAAATTTGTTTTCATCTTTGACAGATTCTTCAATTTCTACTGGCTTTTTTTTTCCAAATAATTTATCAAAAAGTCCCATTTATATAGTGTGCAAAGCTAAAAAAGCTTTGCTGTCCTTTCTACGACTCAACAAATGCCTGACACCAAGTAAATTTGGCTTACAGGTATTCGCCAGCCTTCTATTCTCCAACTTCGGATTCTACGAAAAGTTTTGTGCGCATCAGATAAATACCTCCAATGAGAATAACAATCGCTGCAATATCAATGCCTTTCGAGATAAATACAAAATTTGTCGTCGGCACCATAAATGCTAAAATAATCGTTGCCGTTGCGTGCAAAGCAAAAATCAGCCCCATGTAAAGCGTCATCAATGTGAAGAACCGTTTCAGTTCCTCCGGATTTTCTTCAGCTTCTTCTTCCATTAGTCTTTTGCTTTTTGACAAAAGTCCCATCAAAGGATGACCGATTGCTGCTGAAAAGAGTAGCACAATCCCAATTCCGCCTGTCAAAATCGGATGCCAAAGTTTAAAAGCCAAATCATTGCCATGTGACAGATAAACCGCCAATATTGAAATCAAAAAGCCGCAAATTGCAACAAGGCCAATCGGATTAACCTTACGCTTTCTGACACCACTATAAATCGTCAAAATTACAGGAAAAGCCGTCGCAACACCGAGTGC
>JAJXWC010000232.1 GCA_021781855.1 Bacillota bacterium
TGATGAAATAAGCATTTTAAAATTCGCACTTCCTGCAATCATTGAAAATTTTCTGCAAATGCTTGTAGGCTTCAGTGATACGTTTCTTGTTGCGCATATTGGGCTATCAGCGGTTGCCGCTGTATCGCTTGCGAACAATATCATTACGGTATATCAGGCCGTTTTTATCGCACTCGGTACAATGATTTCGAGCCTTTTTGCCCGCAAATTAGCAGAGCAGATGACTGATAAAATACAAGAGCTTGTGAATACCGCAGTTAAATTAACGGTAATTATCAGCGTTGCTTTAGGCTTGTTTTCAGTGATTTTGGGGCAGCCGATTTCCTATTTGCTTGGTGCACGAGGAGCCGTTTTGCAACAGGCAACGACTTATTTAATATTAGTTGGTGGACTGATTATCCTGCTTGGCTTGATGACCACATTTGGTAGTTTTCTGCGTGCAAAGGGGGATACAAAAACGCCCATGAATGCCAGCTTTCTTGCCAATGTGATTAATCTGGTCTTGTCGGCGACCTTTATCTTTCGCTTTCATTTTGGTGTACTTGGTTCTGCACTTGGCGCTGTTTTGGCACGATTTATCGGCAGCGTCTATCTTTACCGAAAATTAAAAAACGAACGTCCAACGCGTAATTTTTTCCATGTGAAACTTGATAGAGAACTATTGCATCTTACATTTCCGGCGGCAGCCGAACGGCTCTCTATGAGACTTGGCGACCTCGCAATCATGGCGCTTATTATCAGCTTTGGCGCTCCTATTTTTGCAGGAAATGCAATCGGTGAAAGCATTACGCAATTCAACTATATGTCCGTTTTTGGCATGGCAACTGTTACTGTTATTCTTGTTGCTCAAGAGTACGGCAAGCAAAATGGTAAAAATATTCAAAAGTACATCAAACAAACCTATTGGTTGGCGAGTTTTATGATGTTTATTGTAAGTTTTGCGATTTTTGCAGCATCTCCTCTGCTCAATCGGTTATTTACCACGGACAAAATTGCCGCTCAGGCTAGTACAACGGTCATTTTATTTTCCTTGCTTGCGACATTTTTTGTTGCTGGAACAACCACATATACCGCTGCCTTTCAGGGTGTTGGTAATGCTCGACTTCCTTTTTATACAACAACTTTGGGAATGTTTGGCGTTCGTCTGGCGCTCGGTGCCCTTTTCGCATATTTTTTGCATTTAGGCTTAGAAGGTGTTTGGCTTGGTGTGCTTTTGGATAACCTTTTCCGTTTTGTTTTCTTAAAAGTCAAATTTGACCAGTTTATCAAATCAAAATTGAGTTGATAAAATCTCAATTTGGTAGCACCAAATTCTGTTTTTGTTCTATTGCTTCAAAGGCAGCGCTAATCATTTCATCGCTTGAACGACGGAAAATTGGCAAGTATTATTGAAATAAAAAAATCTGTCAGTGACAGATTTTTTCATTTTAACCAAATAGGACAAGAATTCAGCTCTCATCATATAAATTTCTACTTCATTTTTTCAACAAATCACGGATTTCTTTGAGCGTTTCAAGTTCTTCATCAATTTTTTCCTCTTTTTCGACTTCTTTTTTAGGGAAAATTTTGTTAATTGACTTAATCATAATGAAAATCACAAAAGCCGTGATGACAAAATTAATCACATCATTCAAAAAAGAACCATAAGTAAATTTTGCCTTTCCAACAGTAAAATAGAGATGTGCCAAAGTAGAACTCTGCACAAATAAACCAATTAGCGGATTGATAAGATTGTCCACTAGCGACTTTACAAGTGCTGTAAAAGCAGCACCGATAATCACACCAACTGCCAAATCCAGCACGTTGCCACGTAAAACAAAATCCTTGAACTCTTTTAACATAAGACCTCCTGTAAACTTTTTGATATCATTATTATAACGAAAAATTTTTCAAAAATCGAAAGAAAGTTCTTGACTTTGACGCCGCGTCAACGAGTAAAATAGAATTGGAGGTCAAAATGGAACTTCAAACCATTCGTCAACTTGCAAAAAGCTTCGGAATTTCGACACGAACGCTACGTTATTACGAGAATATCGGACTTTTGCCCGCTATCCACAATGAAGATACAGCTTATCGTCAATATGATGAGGCTGCTATTTCACGCTTGCAACAGATTTTGATTTTGCGTCAGCTTCGGATTCCGCTGCAGCAGATTGCGCTTTTGCTGGAAAATGAAACCGCAGCCAGCCGTATCAGTATTTTTCAGCAAAATCTCTCCGAAGTTACCGAAGAAATCGACGCACTCAGCCAGATAAAAAATGCGTTGGAAATGTTCATCGACCAGCTCGAAATCAAAGACAGCCTGCCGCTGAAATTTACCGAAGAAAACCTCGCGACCGTGGCACAGAAGCTCCTTCCTCCTAAAAATCCACTTCATAAGGAGGCACAAAAAATGCCGGATTTCATCTCCCCAACACAAAAAAACTTGACCGCACGCGATGTTAGAATCATCAACCTTCCTCGTACGTCAGTTGCCAGTATCAGTAGCTTTGCCGACGCACCCGAAGAAGAAGCCCATCGCCTGATGAACAGCTTTGTCAGTCAAAGTCAGCTCTTCACACTCAAACCCGATACGCGAAATTTCGGATTTGACATTACTGATGATGCAGGCAAACATGGTTACGA
>JAJXWC010000233.1 GCA_021781855.1 Bacillota bacterium
CCATATGTCGGCACAAAAGCAGGTAGTTTTGAGCGGACACCTAATCGTCGTGATTATGCACTGGCGCCATTTGGGCCAACGGTACTCAATCACTTGGACGATGCTGGTCTTCCTGTGATTTCAGTTGGAAAAATCCACGATATTTATGAGGGACAAGGCATTAATCGTGATATGGGACACAATTTGAACGATATGGATGGTGTTGACCGAATGCTCAAGGCTATGGCACTGCCTGATTTCAACGAAGGTCTTCTTTTTGTGAATTTGGTTGACTTTGATGCGAAATACGGTCATCGGCGCAATCCAGAGGGGTATCGTGATGCTATCCAAGACCTTGATGCGCGTCTCCCTGAGATTATGGAGGCCATGCGTGAGAATGATATTTTGATGATTACGGCTGACCACGGTAATGACCCAACTTTTGTCGGAACAGACCATACCCGTGAGTATATTCCACTTGTAACATTTTCGAAGGCATTTACAAAACCTCGCCCTTTACCTATTGGGCACTTTGCAGATATTTCAGCAACAATCGCTGAGAATTTTGGTGTTGAAAAGGGTGAAATTGGAGAAAGTTTCTTAGCTGATTTGGTTTGATTTGGAGGATAAGATGAAAAAAATTTATTTTCTTTGCACGGGAAACTCTTGCAGAAGTCAGATGGCAGAAGGTTTTGCTCAGAAATATTTGGCTGACCAGTACGAAATTCGTTCGGCTGGTGTTGAGCAGCATGGTCTAAATTCTCGTGCGGTGCAAGTGATGGCGGAAATTGGTATTGATATTTCACATCACACCTCAGATTTGATTGACCTTGACTATTTTAATGCTTGTGATTTGATTATTACCCTTTGTGGAGATGCACGTGATAAATGTCCGATGATTCCACAAGGCACGGTGCATGAACATTGGGATTTGCCAGACCCTGCACGAGCTGAGGGAACAGAAGAAGAAATTTTGACTGTTTTTCGTCAGGTGCGCGATGACATCGAACAAGATGTGAAAGGCTTGAAAAAATGAAAAAACAATTTTGTCAATCTTGCGGAATGCCTCTTGAAAAAACGGAAGATTTTGGTACAGAAAAAGACGGTTCACAATCTGTTGAGTACTGCCGTTATTGCTATCAAAATGGTGAGTGGACCCAGCCTGAAATTACGCTAGAAGAAACGATTGCATTAGGTCATGCTGCGATTGAACGCATGGAAATTTCACCACTTAAAAAATGGTTCTTTAAAGCCTTTTGTCCCATGCAAATCAGAGGCTTGAAGCGCTGGAAACACTAATTTGACAGCTTTGTCAAATTGAAATGATTACTTCATGTTGTGAGAAATCATCTCTCCTGCAAATAAAAATGTACGTACTGAGTTAAGGGCACCTCTAAAAACTCAAAATTAGCAGTTTTTAGAGGTAGCCTTAAATATCTTAAAGAAAAGGAAAAAAATAAAATGCCAACACCACATATCTCTGCTCAAAAGGGCGAAATTGCTGATAAAATCTTACTTCCTGGAGACCCGCTTCGTGCGAAATTTATTGCGGAAAATTTTCTTGAAAATGCTGTTCAATTCAATAATGTCCGTGGTATGCTTGGATTTACGGGGACTTATAAAGGGGAACGTGTTTCTGTTATGGGAACAGGAATGGGAATTCCATCAATTTCAATTTATGCGCATGAACTGATTACCGAGTATGGTGTGAAAAAGCTTATTCGTGTGGGAACAGCGGGTTCTGTTAATGCTGATGTTCATATTCGTGACCTTGTGATTGGACAAGCGGCTGCGACAACTTCCGCAATTATTCGCAACGATTTCCCCGGTTTTGATTTCCCGATGATTGCGGATTTTGAACTGTTGGACAAAGCTTATCACATTGCAAAAGATTTGGGAATCACAACACACGTTGGGAATATTCTCAGCTCCGACCTCTTTTACGGTGGTCCAGACGCAATGGAAGTTGGAAAATTCGGCGTTAAAGCGGTTGAAATGGAAGCCGCTGGACTTTATTATCTTGGTGTGAAGCATAATGTGCAATGCCTAGGAATCATGACTATTTCTGATAGTTTGGTTACAGGTGAAAGTACAACATCAGAAGAACGCCAGCTTACATTTACAGACATGATGAAAGTCGGTCTTGAGACTTTAATCGCATAAAAAGTGAGAGCTAGTTAAGAAAAAACTCGTGTCTTTTGATATGAGTTTTTTGATAAGTTTTATATTTCTTTCACAAGAGTTACAAGTACGTTTTTTTCGAAAGTATTAAAAACTTTTCTTTATGGCTAATTGAGGGGGGTAGAGAGCACTTTTTACTGTATATTTTGATAAAATAGAAATTGCTTTAGTGGGTTATCTCAGCAGTGCGTGCCAATCCTTTGCCTTTTCCCTTAGTTCTCTCTACTTGCACGAAGTAAATAGCTTAAATGGTGGGGAACCTCATCTCAAAGATGTTAATCAGACTGTTGCGACTTCAGTCGCCTAGTTTCTTCACATAGAGCTTTTGCTCTAAATTCAGTAGGGAGAAGAGGTATTAAAGTAAACTCGGTATATCGGCAATGGAGCACTGCGGAAATAATTCTCAAGAATTCAAAGAAGTTCTTAAAGTGATTACTTCATCAGTGGGGGATTCTTTCTCCC
>JAJXWC010000057.1 GCA_021781855.1 Bacillota bacterium
CTACAAACACTTTGAGTTTCATGCCTTGAGCACGTCCCAAAGTTGTATGAGGCAACATTCCTTTAACTGAGTTTTCAATTAAACGGACAGCATTTTTTTCACGGAGTTCACCAGCAGTAACTGAAGTCAATCCACCTGGGTGAAGACTGTGTTTGTAATAAACTTTATCAGTTGCTTTTTTACCTGTCAATGCAATCTTTTCAGCATTGATAACAATAACAAAGTCCCCTGCATCTGCGTGTGGTGTGAATGTTGGTTTGTTTTTGCCGCGAAGAACGCTAGCAACTACTGCTGAGAGACGTCCAAGAGGAACATCTGTAGCGTCAACGACGTACCATTTACGGTCAACGTTTTGTGCGTTAGCCATGAATGTTGTTTTCATCATTTTGGTTATTTTCCTTTTACTTAGAATTTGTTTACGTGCGCCATTCCTTAGCGCATGAGTATTTTTGGGTTTCCGGGGCCACAAAAATGGGGTAAACAATACCGTTTATCATGATAGCATATTTCTACGGGTTTTGTCAAGCCCTTTGTTAACTAATTTTATTTTTAAGTATGAGAATTTTATGATAAAATGAGACTATGAATGTGGTGCTTACTTTAGATGAAAAATCCTTGAAATCTTTAATGACGAGATTCCAGAAAAATCAGTTACCTACAAAAAATCCTTATTTGCACTTTTTTGCTAAAATAGGGAAAACTTCCGTTTCTGTTTATACTTCTGGGAAAGTTGTTTTTCAAGGTGTTGATGCAGAACGATTAGCTGGCGAATTTGGTTACGCTATGCAAGAATTACCTGTTGGGCAGGAAAATATCATCGGAACGGATGAGGTCGGAAACGGTTCTTATTTCGGCGGATTGATTGTAGTAGCGAGTTTCATAGATGCAGAACGATTGACTTTGCTCGAAAAATTGGGTGTGGCTGATTCTAAAACCTTATCGGACAACAAAATTTGCCAGATTGCACCTTCTCTGATTGAAAATGTTGAACACATTTCATTGGTCGTTGAGCCGCACAAGTACAATGAGGTAATTGAAAGTGGCTATAATGCCGTAAGTATTAAAGTTGCACTGCATAATCAAGCCATTTTCCTCCTTGAACGAAAACTCAAAATAAAGCCTGAAAATGTTGTGATTGACGCTTTCACAAGTCGCAAGAATTATGAAAGATATGTACAAAAAGAGAAAAACCAAGTGACTTCCTCAATTACTCTGCTAACCAAAGCAGAGCATCAATTTTTGGCAGTAGCCTGTAGCTCAGTGATTGCACGGTATTTATTTTTAGAGGATTTGAAACGACTCTCCTCCGAAAGTGGATTTCATTTGCCCAGTGGTGCCGGTGCTCTTTCAGATAAGATAGCAGCCAAAATCCTGAAACGCTCTGGCATTGAGAGCCTGAGCAATTTTGCAAAATTGCATTTTGCGAATACACAAAAAGCGTTGCAATTAAGCAAAAAAGAAAGTGAAGATTAAAATGAAAACCTTTTTGAAAGAATGGGGAGTATTTATTGTCATCGTTGCACTGGCAATACTTTCCCGAATTTTTATTTGGCAGCCCGTGCTAGTAGACGGTCATTCGATGGACCCGACGCTTGCGGACCGTGAACGATTAATTGTCGTTCGTACCGCACCAATTCAACGATTTGACATTGTCATTGCCAATGAAAAAGATACAAATGGTGAAACCAAACAAGTTGTAAAACGTGTGATTGGTTTACCTGGAGACACTTTGAAATTTGACCATGACCAGTTAACAATTAATGGAAAAATTTATAATGAGCCTTATTTGGCAAATTTTCAAGCACAATTAAAAGATGGAACGCTAGCTAAAACTTACGCCGCTTACCCCCCTACAAGTGAATTATCCAAAAGTCAAATTGATTATTTTGTTCAACTTGCACAGCATGCACAGGCGTTCACAACAGATACAAAAGGAAATCCTGTTTTTGAAGTAAAAGTGCCCAAAGGAAAATATTATCTGTTAGGGGATAATCGGGTACTATCGCGCGATAGTCGTGCAGTCGGAAGTTTTAGTCGTTCGGATATTATCGGCGATGCGAAACTGCGAATCTGGCCTTTGAATAAAATTTCTTTTCTAAATTAAAGTAATTACCTCATTTGCGAGAGAACAGATTCTAACTTGATACTTAGTGAAATGAGAGAATACTACCACACTTGCTCGTTAAAAACCTCGTCAGACTGACGAGGTTTCTTTATTCTTTGCTTTGATATTTCGATATTCAAGAACAGTCAATATAATCATCAACACGTCAACTAATGTGACAAAAATCATGAAAATAGAATGCGTATGGGCAAATTCATTTAGCTGATAAACGATAAATCCAAGAAAAACCAAGATTGAAAGTGGATAAGCCCAAAGAATTTTTTTCCAAAGTAAAATAAGCGTGATTAATTTGATGAGCCCGTGCGAGAGTAAATAAATTGCTGCTAAGTACTGCGCATTGACCGTAAAATTCTGACCAAAATGTACAATCAAATTGGATATTAAATCTTTTGGGTCTTCACGCAATTCTCCACGAGTAAACCAACTGATAATCCCATTCATTCGTGCAGGTGTGAGGAAAAATAATGCAATCCCACCAATCACCTCGCCGATAGCAAAAAGACTTTTCAGTAAGATTGCGATGTCAAAACTGACATCAATAATTTTCGTTTCTTCTTTTTTATCTATTTTCATTGAGCCTCGTGAGTTTTATTTTAACCTGACAAGCATCTGCCAATCACTCTCATTTTACTGCAGGTGTCCATTCGCTCCACATCTATCTCGTTACGAAAGATGTAAATTTGCAGACTTTACAACATCTTATGTTGTAAATCCATTGGTAAAGCGAAGCGAGATAGTGGTCCGATATTACAATGTCAGGTTGTAGCCTAATATCTGTGGAGAAGAAAGTCTCCTCACAGATGAAGTAATCACTTTAATTATAAACCAGAACGTTCATAAAATTTTCAGACTTTCGACTGATTCTTGCCAAAATAATAACATTTAGCTCAGCCGTGATAACTAAGAGTGCTTATTTCATTCCATCTGACAATATTTTTTAGTTCACCTTAGCAATACCGTTTAGCTCTGTTTCATTTTTCATCAAAAATATTGCCCAACTTTACATCAATCGTCCTACTAGCAATGTCAATGCTGTCAACTTTTAACAATGAGCGATAATCATCTGCTAGACGTTCTCCTTTGAATGGACCTTCAAGGAAAACTGCAACACCCGTCAAGAAGCAATTAAACTCGTAAACGAGACTTTTCATGCCATTGATTGTGCCCGCACCTTTCATAAAATCGTCCACAATAAGTACATTTTGACCGATTGACAAACTTCTTTTTGACAAAGTCATATTTTCTACACGACTGCTGGAACCTGACATATAATTAACATTCAACGTAGCACCTTCTGTCACTTTTGGGTCACGGCGAACAATAACAAAAGGAACATCAAGAATTTCGGCGACAGACTGAGCAATCGGGATTCCTTTGGTGGCAATCGTCATGACAACATCAACTTGTTTTTCACGAAATTCATGTGCAATAATTTGACCAATTTTTTTCAGATTTGACGGCGTTCCGAGAATATCTGACAAGTAAATATAACCGCCAGGCAAAATCCGATTTTCTTCTCGTAACAAATCTGCGAGTTCTTCGGTCATCGCACGTGACGCATCATCTGAAATATAGGGTGTAAAACGCACACCACCAAGGCTTCCTGGAAATGTTTCTACAATTCCGACTCCCTGATTTTCAAAAACATGTTTGATGAAAACTAAATCCTCAGAAATTGATGATTTTGCCACTTCATAACGCTTACTAATTTCGTTCAGATTCAACATTTTGTTCGGATTATTGATTAAAAAATTTGTAAAATCGACTAAACGTTCGTTTCTTTTCATGTTTTTACCACTTTTTCTTTTAATAATTTTATTATATCACGCAATTTCCGAACAATCAAATTTTATTACTTTATCAAAAAACTCTGCCAAATTTGACAGAGTTTAAAAATTATCTTATTCACCACGACCGTTTTTGGCAATGATTTCTTCTTGAATAGATTTAGGCACATCTGAATAATGGTCAAAAGTCATCATGAATGTACCACGACCTTGTGATGAAGAACGCAAAGTTGTAGCATAACCAAACATTTCAGCAAGTGGAATGAAGGCATTAACAATTTGTGATTTGCCATGTGCTTCCATGCTGTTAACTTGTCCACGACGAGCTGTAACGTGTCCCATAACATCCCCAAGGTTTTCTTCAGGAACAGTGATGACAACTTTCATGATAGGTTCCAAAATTGCAGGAGCAGCCGTTTTAGCAGCTTCTTTCAAAGCAAGAGAAGCCGCAACTTTGAAGGCCGTTTCCGATGAATCGACATCGTGGTAAGAACCGTCATAAAGCTTAGCTTTTACGTCAACCATTGGATATCCAGCAAGGACACCATTAGCCATCGTTTCTACCAAACCTTTTTCAACAGCTGGTACGAATTCACGAGGAACGACACCACCAACGATTGCATTTTCAAATTCGAAACCAGCACCTTCTTCGTTTGGTGTAAATTCAATCCAAACATCACCGTATTGACCTTTACCACCTGATTGGCGTTTGAAGAATCCGCGTGCAGAAGTTTGTTGACGGAATGTTTCACGATAAGCAACTTGAGGTGCGCCAACATTCGCTTCAACCTTGAATTCATCTTTCATACGAGTAACCAAAACGTCCAAGTGAAGTTCGCCCATACCAGCAATAACTGTTTCACCAGTTTCTGGATTTGTTTCAACTTTAAATGTAGGGTCTTCTTCAGCCAATTTTTGAAGGGCAACACCCATCTTATCTTGGTCAGCTTTTGTCTTAGGTTCAACCATAAGCTGGATAACTGGGTCTGGTACGTTAATACGTTCCAAGATGATTTCGTTATTTTCGTCAGAAAGCGTATCACCAGTTGTTGTATTTTTCAACCCAACAGCAGCAGCAATATCTCCTGCGTGAACTGCCTGAATTTCAGTACGTGTGTTAGCGTGCATCTGCAAGATACGTCCAATACGTTCACGTTTACCTTTAGAAGTATTCATCACGTACGAACCAGCTTCCAAAACACCTGAATAAACACGGAAGAATGACAAACGTCCAACAAATGGGTCAGTCATAACTTTGAAAGCAAGCGCTGCAAAAGGCTCATCATCAGAAGCATGACGTACATCTTCCTCATCAGTATCAGGATTGATTCCTTTAACAGAAGCGATGTCAAGTGGGCTTGGAAGATAGTCAATAACAGCATCAAGCATCATTTGAACACCTTTATTCTTGAAGGCAGAACCTGCGAGCATTGGATAAAATTCAACATTGATGGTTGCTTTACGGATAGCAGCCTTGAGTTCAGCTTCAGAAATTTCTTCACCAGCGAAGTATTTTTCCATGATGTCTTCATCAAGTTCTGCAACAGCTTCAATCAATTTTTCGCGCCATTCGTTTGCTTTATCCAAATATTCAGCAGGAATTTCTTCGTCAAGAATATCAGTCCCGAGGTCATTTGTATAAACTTCAGCACGCATTGTTACTAAGTCAATGATACCTGTGAAATCATCTTCAGCACCGATGGGAATTTGGATAGGGTGAGCATTTGCTCCCAAACGGTCATGCAAAGTTGAAAGTGAGTAATAGAAATCAGCACCGATTTTGTCCATCTTGTTAGCAAAAACGATACGCGGAACATGATATTCTGTCGCTTGACGCCAAACTGTTTCAGTTTGAGGTTCAACACCTGATTGGGCATCAAGAACTGTTACAGCACCGTCAAGGACACGGAGGGAACGTTGAACTTCAATAGTGAAATCCACGTGACCTGGTGTGTCGATGATATTAACCCGGTTGCCTTTCCATTGGGCAGTTGTCGCAGCAGATGTGATTGTGATACCACGTTCTTGCTCTTGTTTCATCCAGTCCATTTGAGAAGCGCCATCGTGAGTTTCACCGATTTTGTGAATTTTACCAGTATAGTAAAGGACACGTTCGGTTGTAGTTGTTTTACCAGCATCGACGTGAGCCATGATACCGATATTACGAGTATTTTCGAGGGAAAATTCGCGAGCCATTTTAATCTCCTATTTTTTTTAATTGCATTAATCTGATGAGATTTCTCTCATATTATATTTTAACAGATTTTTTAGTAAAAAGTAAATAAAACCGAGCGGGCAAGGTGCCCAGCCCGGAAATGTTTGTCTTTTTTGGTAAATCGAAATTCTTACCAACGGAAATGAGCGAACGCACGGTTAGCTTCAGCCATTTTGTGAGTATCTTCACGTTTTTTGACTGCTGCACCTGTATTGTTTGCTGCATCCATGATTTCTTTAGCCAAACGGTCTTGCATCGTATGTTCACCACGATTACGAGCAATAGTTACCAACCAACGAAGGCCAAGTGTTGTACGACGTTCTGGACGAACTTCAACTGGGACTTGGTAGTTAGAACCGCCGACACGACGTGCACGAACTTCAAGAACAGGCATGATATTTTCCATTGCTGATTCAAAAACTTCAAGTGGATTGTTCCCAGTAGCTTCCTCAATTTGTTTGAAAGCTCCGTAAACGATTTGAGCGGCAACGCCGCGTTTTCCGTCAAGCATAACACGGTTGATAAGGCGAGTTACGACGACTGAGTTATACATTGGGTCTGCCAAAACTTCACGTTTTGGGGCACGATTTTTACGCATTCTTCTTATCTCCTTTCAATTATGCTTTTTTAGGCTTTTTAGCCCCGTATTTAGAACGGCTTTGCATACGGTTAGCAACACCAGCTGTGTCCATTGCGCCACGAACGATGTGGTAACGTACACCAGGAAGGTCTTTTACACGGCCACCGCGAAGAAGCACAACACTGTGTTCTTGGAGGTTATGTCCGATACCTGGAATGTACGCTGTAACTTCCATCAAGTTTGAAAGACGCACACGTGCAAATTTACGAAGCGCTGAGTTAGGCTTCTTAGGTGTCATCGTACCAACACGCGTTGCAACACCACGTTTTTGTGGGCTAGCGATGCTTGTTTGAACTTTTTTACGGCTGTTGTAGCCAACGTTCAAGGCTGGAGACTTAGATTTCGAAGTCTTTGGTGAACGAGGTTTGCGTACTAATTGGTTAATTGTAGGCATTTTTTCGTCTGCTTTACTTTACTATCCGTGATTTTCACGAAGCGATGATAGTACTTTAAAGCATTCCTTTCTGTTTTTTTAAATTGGGTTGTCAGTATATGGTCGCTTACACCAAGTTCTGACAAGAAGTTTAGCAACTTTTACAGTTCTCCTTATGGACCAAAGTAAAAAGTACCGTTTAATATGATAACATATTTTAATAGGATTTGTCAAGGCTTTTTTCTGAAAAACATTTTTGATGAGATCGTCAAAAATGTTTCTGTCCTGGTTTAGCTTTTGCCATTTTTTTGTTATAATTATTGCATGAAAAAAATCTTGATTCCTTTTGTTTGTCTGCTTTTTCTACTTGCGGGTTTTCCCGTCCATGCAGATACAACAGCCTCATTTTCCGTAGCCGCTAAATCAGCGATTGCTGTAGATGCTGCTAGTGGAAAAATTTTATATGCACAAAATGCTGATGATGCAAGCACACAAATTGCTTCTGTAACCAAACTTTTAACTGCTTATTTGGTCTATAAGAATGTTGACGAAGGCAAATTAACTTGGGAAACCAAAGCTCCAATTTCACAATATGCTTATGAATTAACACAAAACCTTGATGCAAGTAACATTCCTTTGACTAAAGGAGAAAAAATTTCTGTCAAAGATTTATTAGATGCCTTGCTGCTGCCATCAGCGAATTCTGCCGCTGTCGCGCTTGCAGAACAAATCGGAGGCTCAGAGCCAAAATTTGTTGATATGATGAATGCTCAACTCAAGGCTTGGGGAATCACGGATGCCAAAATTTACAATGCTTCTGGGCTTCCTAACAGCGTACTTGGAAAAAATATTTACCCAGGTTCTTCCGCAACAGATGTGAACACAATGAGTGCTAAAGATGTTGCGATTGTCAGCTATCATTTGCTCAAAGATTATCCACAAATTCTTAATATTACTAAGCAAAAGACAATGCCTTTTGATGTTAACGGAGCGTCAAAAACCACCTTGCAGACGACTAATCAAATGTTAGGCGGATTTGCACAAGTTCGTTCGGGCGTTGACGGCTTAAAAACGGGGTCAACAGGCTATCAAGTTGATTGTTTTGTCGGCACGACAATGCAAAATCAATTTCGAATTATTACCGTGATTTTAGATGCCAATTCACCCGCTGCTGATAACTCCACCCCCTTTCTTCTGACTAATCAGCTAATGAACCATATTTACGGAAGTTGGAGAACGGACACTCTAGCTTTGAAAGGCAAACCATACAATAAATTTACGAATTTCCAACTGATTGACGGTAAGAAAAAAACGGTTGCTCTGGTTGCTAAAACCGATATTTTACCAGTAGTTCCTCGAAATTCTGACGGTACAGCGGATAGTAGCAAACTTTCTGTTACTGCAGATAAAAAATTAACAAGCAGTCTTGTTGCTCCTGTCAAGAAAAATCAGGCCTTGGTCACGCTCACTACAAAAGTCAATGACAATCTAGGCTATTTACCTGGTAGCTCTGGTGCCCATTTTACGCTCGTTGCTCAAGATAATGTCGATAAGGCTAGCCCACTTGTTGTTATGTGGAATCATTTCGTTAATTTTGTGAATGAAAAATTATAAAAGCTCGAATATTCGAGCTTTTTTGATTTGATATAATAGTCAAATTTACCGATTGTTTAATTTTGAATGACGCGCACCATAGGCGAAATAAATCACAACGGCAATAAGCAGTGATACCGCCAATGCCAACCAAGTGCTTGCTGGATAATGGATAATCAAAGATAGTCCAATCAGCAAAAAGAGAACTGGAAGTATAGGAATAAAGGGAGCTTTAAACTCTCGTCCTTTGGGTTTGCCAAAATCGTGACGTAATTTAATAATTCCGACTGCTAACATCATCAAATACAGAATTGTGCACAAATTTAAAAATTCAGAAAGCTTTTCAAGCGGGACGCTGCCTGCTGTAATCATTGACAAGATTCCCGTTATCAAAGTTGCATTCGTAGGTACCTTGTGCTTTTTGGAAACAATGCTCAAAGGCTTAGGCAATAAACCATCTCGACTAATGCCATAAAGCACACGTGCCAAAGCATATGTCATCGAAATCGCTACTGTAATCAAAGTCAAAATTGCTATCGTTGATACAAAATTAGCCGCCCAAATTGCACCAACCGAGCGTAATGCATAAGCAACTGCATCAGGAACATTAAGCTGGGTATAACTCACAACGCCCGTCAAAACCAACGTAATCAGCACATAAAAAATTGCTGTTACTACCAAAGCACCAATAATACCCGATGGTAAACTTCGCTGCGGATTTTTTGCCTCATCAACTGATGAAGCAATCGTTTCAAAACCAAGAAAAGACAAAAATATAAGCGATGCTCCTGCCATAATTCCTGTATTTCCGCTAAAGAGCGAACCCATACCAAAAGGCGCAAAATCATTCCAATGATTAGGGTTGAGATAAAAAACGCCAACAACAATGAATAAAATCAACGCCAAAAGTTTCAGCAAAACCAAGATATTATTGAAGCGCAGCACAGTACGAGCATTGAGCAATACCAAACCCGTTACCGCTGCGATAACCAGCATTGGTAATAAATCTATAGAAAAACCCGAAGTAGAGCCGAGTGGTCCATTTATAAGCGTCGGCAATTCAAAATGAAATAATCCTTTTAAGTAGCTGCTCCAGCCACTTGCTGTCAATGAAATAACACTAAAAAACTCTGATATTACAAGCCAGCCGGCAATCCAAGCCGGAAACTCTCCAAAAACAGCATAAAGATAGCTGTAAGGTCCCCCTTGCGTCGGTACACGTGAAGCAAACTCAGCAAAAATCAATGCCGCCATTCCAACTGCAATCGCCGCAATCACGATAGAAACCACCAAAGCAGGACCAGCAATCGTTGCAGCAGCCGTCCCAGTTATCGTAAAAATTCCCGTGCCGACCATGCTCCCCAGCCCTAAAAGGACCAAGTCCATTGTCCGTAAATTGCGTTCCAACTCCGTTTTTTCTGTACTAATTTTCTTTTTACGAAATAAATTCATGTATTCTCCGACATATAACTGTAATTTTATTCAATTATATCATGAAGCCTGAGTTTTCACAACCGCAAGCAAAATAGCTCCAATAACAAATAAACTGGTTCCAATCGAAATATAAGCCAATTCACGTTTCGTCTTCTTTTCACCAAGAAAGAGAATCCCACCAATCGTTGAGATAATCACGCCCAACTGTGAAAATGAAAAGGCAATCGCATTTCCTGCCATAGCCGCAGCAAGCAGCATAAAAATATTTCCGACTCCCCACATAGCGCCTACAAACATATTTTTGAATACAACTGCTTCAATCTTAATTTTACCACCGGCCATTAAAAATGCACCCAAAATCATCCCAATCGACATAGGAAAAATAATTGTCAGCGTATCAAAATGCACATTAAACCAAAGAGCTGAAAGATTATTGTATAAAACTACATAAGCAACATAACCGATTGTCGAATAAATCAGCGCAATAATTCCTTTGGTAAAATGTCGTTCTACCGCAACAAGCTGATTTTGAGGGTCACGTTTCGCTGAAAAATAAAATCCAATTACCAATGCTAGCATTGCGACAAAACCAAGTGCAAATTGAATTGGAAGCGTCCATTCATGAAAAGCAAAAACTCCTACTAAACTTCCCAAAACAAGTTGTCCACCTGCCGAAAGGGGAGCTGCGACTGAAACTCCCATGTATTTTAATGCGTGAAATTGTCCACTTGTCCCAACCGACCACATGATGCCACCAATGAATCCAATCAAGAAAATCGAGAAAGTCATCGTTGGTTGCCGTACTAGAAAAATAATCAAAGCAAAAACAAAAGCTCCAAATGTCATTCCTAACGTCTGTTGTTTCGCTGTTCCACCAATCTTATTCGTCGCAAAACCGATTGAGCCCCATGTAATCATGGGAACAAGAGCGAGTAAAATCCCTTCCATAATAACCTCTTCTAAAATAATTTTGAAAATACATTTCCAGAGTTCTGATTTATTTTACCTTATTTTTAGTAAAATTTCAGCAAAAAATGGCATAATTACTGAATCATGTCATCTTTTTTCTAAACACACTAAGATTGGTGGCGTATGAATTTGGTTTAAAGGTGTAAACGAAAAAACATTCCATTCACTCTGAGGTAAAGTGGAAACCCATGACAGAACCGCTTTTTTTTCGCTCATTCCGCCTTCATGACCAGAGTAAATCATCAGCGTAACTCGTCCACCTCTAACTAATAATTTCGTCAAATCTGATAGAGCCGTCAAAGTCGTTTCGGCTTGCGTTACAACGGTTTTGTCCGTTTGTGGCAAATAGCCCAAGTTAAAAATAGCGGCTTTAACAGGTATTTTTACATATTTCATCAGATTTTCATGTCCATCCAAAATCAAAGTCGCTGATTTTCCCATCTTCTGCAAGCGTCTTTTGGTTGCTATTAATGCTGCCTCTTGCACATCAAAAGCAAAAACATGTTTTGACAATCCCGTCAAAAATAACGTATCATAACCATTACCCATTGTAGCGTCCACAACGACATCATCAGGATTAACAATTTCTGTGAGCAGTTCATGAGCCAAATTTTGTTGATTTAACATTTATTCTTCTCATTTCATCAGTAAGTTACAGGCATAATTTTTCGGATATCCTTATCTCCTTGGACAGCTTCACGGCGCATCATCTCATTATCGATACTATTGAGCACTTCCCATTTCTTCAAACTCCACATTGGGCCAATAATACTCTCACGCGGCGCATCACCTGTCAAACGATGAATCACAATTTCCCGTGGAATCAGCTCCAGCTGGTCACAAATGACCTGCACATAATCCTCTTGAGACATCAGCTGAAGCCTACCGGCGTGATAATCCCTCTGTAAAGCTGTATTTTTCATCAAGTGCAACAGATGCAATTTCACACCTTGAA
>JAJXWC010000234.1 GCA_021781855.1 Bacillota bacterium
CTTCCTAAAAGGAAGCACCAGAAGGAGAAAGAATATGCCAGTTAGTTTGTTTATGATGAATCACGGAGTGTCAGGTGGTCGTTGGGGCTTTGTGACAACAATTTTAGGCTTGATTTTTGTTTTCTTGCTTATAAAACTTGTTTTTGGAATCTTTTTCATGTCGAAGAATCGGCGCGAAGAAGGAGGATACAAGGATAAAACGATGAATTTGAAAGATAATATTGAGCGTTACCATGAAGCTGGCCTTTCTGATAATGACATCAAAATTTTCCGTGAAAATCTTGCTGAAGCAAAGAAAAATATTGAAACATGGGAAAACCAACTCAAGAAAAACGATGATTTGCAAGTAGTTGAATCCGTTACAGGCGGTCTCGAAGCCAGCAAGCATACATTTAAATATATCGTGCAAAATCCACAAGAATTGACGAAACAAAATGAATTTCTTTACAAAGATTTGCCCAACATGGTCAAATTGACGGAGAAATACATTGAAATGAAAAAACAAGCAGTCAAAACAGAAGAAATTCAACGTGATTTGGACGAGACCCTACTTTTAATTAAGACGCTATCGGGCAATATTTCCAAAAATTATCACGAGATTTTGATGGACGATGTCAATATTATCAAACATGAAGTGAAATTTGATTAAATTAAACGCATGAGCTTGTAAGTGCTGACAAAAATTAGTATAATTCTGTCTATAAGGCAGAATTATTTAATACTTCGGTAGAATTGAGGAAAATATGGTAAATCCAGTTTTAGATGATTTGATTAATGGTGACACAGGAAGAGCAGTTGCGCACCTGAATGAGCCACAAAAGGCAGAAATTGTCGAAATGCGTAAAACAGCGGGACTGCGCGCAGTGGAAGCACTGGACGCTGACGAGCTTGAAAAGGCAAAAGAACTTTCCAAACAGCTTGATGAGAATGTTTCACAGTCGGTCATCAGCTATGGCGCCAATGCGCAAGATAAGATTTCAGCTTTTTCACAAAGTGTGCTCAATAAGGTACAGGCACAGGATTTGGGCGAAGTCGGTGGTTCGTTGACCGATTTGATGTATAATTTGCAGCAGGCGAATCCTAACGAATTGGTCGCTGAAAATAAAGGTGTTTTTCAAAAAATGTTTGGCAAAGTCAAAAAGTCAATTTTTGAAGTGACACAGAAATACCAAAAAATCGGCGCAGGTATTGACAAAATTTCGGCAAAACTGAACAATGAGCAAGTCGGCTTGTTGCAGGATAATGAAACACTTGACAAGCTTTATGATGAAAACCTGAACTATTTCAAGGCATTAAACGTTTATATTGCAGGCGCAGAGCTGAAAATTGACCAGCTGGACAAAGAAGTGCTACCACAAGCAAGGCAAGAAGCTCAGAGTTCGAGTGATAATGCACTTGTCGTTCAAAAAGTGAATGATTTGGAAAGTTATAAAAATCGGCTGGAGAAGCGGACTCATGATTTGCGATTAGCGCGCCAACTTACGATTCAGCAAGCACCGCAAATTCGACTGATTCAAAATACCAATCAAGAGCTTGCAGAAAAAATTCAAACCTCAATTAACACCGCAATCCCGCTTTGGAAAAATCAAGTGGCGATTGCACTGACCTTGCTTAAACAAAAAGATGCCTTGACTTCACAGCGGATTGTTTCAGAAACAACGAATGACTTGCTGCGGAAAAACTCAGAAATGCTGAAAAATTCAACGATTGAAGCGGCACAGGAAAATGAGCGTGGTATTATTGATGTGGAGACACTCAAAGTTACACAACAAAATCTTGTGGACACCATTCAAGAAACCTTGCGCATCCAGTCGGAGGGACGCCAAAAACGTCAGCAGGGCGAAGTCGAACTTGCCAAAATGGAAGATGAAATCAAACAAAAATTGTTACAGTTGTCAAATAAACAATAGAAAAAGCTGTTTTTACAGCTTTTTTGTGGCTATAGAATGAAAAAAGCAAGTGCTCCTTGCCATAGCACACATTGAAATAAATTTGATGAATTTGTTTTTTAATTGGTATATACAAAAATATTGACCAGTAACATAAAAAATGCTAAAATAGAGAAAAAGATTGGAGAAATCATGACTTATTATATAAAAGCAGAGCAATTTTTCTACCCTTATGAAATTAAAAAGGGGGGCTATCTTGAAATTACGGACGGTAAATTTGGCGAATGGACAACAGAGGTTCCTGCAGAGGTAAAAATTGTTGATTATACGGGAAAATGGATTGCACCAGGCTTGGTTGATACGCACATTCATGGTTTTGGCGGAGCAGACTCTCAAGATGCAGAAGTTGAAGGCATTATGGGAACTATGTCAGAAGGTTTACTTGGCGCAGGAGTTACAAGTTTTTTTCCAAGTCCGTTGACAGATAGTCACGAAGGACTTTTGAAATGCTGTGAGGTCATCGGGACGCATTATCAGGAGGCACGCGGAGCCAAAATTCGAGGAATCTTTTTCGAGGGACCATTTTTTACAGAGGAGCATAAAGGGGCGCAAAATCCAAAGTATATGCGCGATGCGAAAATGTGGGAAATTGATGATTGGCAGAAGGCGGCACATGGTCTGTTAAAGAAAGTTGGACTTGCACCAGAACGTGCTGGCTCAGAGG
>JAJXWC010000058.1 GCA_021781855.1 Bacillota bacterium
TGCCTTGAGATGGAGTTTTTTTACTTAGTATGCGCTGTTTCCGTCAATACGTATGGATTTTACAGATAAAATAACCGATTCAATCATCCTTCGATTTGAAAAGAAAATCGAGAATGTTCATGCCTGTATTTGTTTGCGCACGATAAAGTTCGGTATAACCGCATTGGGAACAAGAAATCGCGATAAATTTTTTGTTTTGAACATTGATAAATTTGGGAAGTTGCTCGCTTGGAGATTGGACTTCTTCTTGGTCAAAACTGTGGTTTCCGCATTTACTGCAGGAATATTGCTGTTCGTAGCCATTCATATGGGAACCTCCATTGTTTTTTGTTAATCTATATTCATTATATCGTAAAAAACTTGTTTTTCGTAATCATTTAAATTTTTCCAGTAATGCCTGCTAATACTCCGAAGAAAAAACAAGGACGAAGTAATCACTTCAAATTGATGACTTTATCAAATTAAAAAGTATCACTTTTTGACACATTTTTCTGCTATAATAAGTTTATCAAAAATCAGAAAGTTGGACAAGATGGCATACAAAGTAAATTTTAAAGAAATTGAAACAACGGGACTGGAAACTTCACCTGTAGCAGAAACTTTAGCGGGTTTGCGGGCAAATGAAGCACGGTATTTCTGGAATAAATATAAGTTCGAATATGTGACTTACCCGGCGGCTGAAAAGCCAGAATTAGCGGCCTTGATTGCAAAAATTTTAAAAGAAGAACGTGATTTGGAATTTTCGGCGAAATTACTCGAAATCGCCGTTTACGAAGACGAAACGTTATTCTGGCCTGAATTTTATTATGAAGACGGTATGGTCTTGAATTTGCTCTATGAAAAAGTCGGTGCCGAAGGCAAAGCACCAAAACGTGCAGTTGGGATTAAATTGTCAGTCGGAATGGAAGTACCAACGGAGCTCGAAGGCAAATTCAAATTTGCTCGCCAACGTTCAAAATTGGCAGGTGAAGTACGCGGTAGCTTTTTCACTGTGAAAAAAGAATGGTTATAATTGACCAGTTAGTCAAAGCAAAAGGTGTTTATCCAATGGGGCGGATTAATCCCACTGCATTTTACTACGTTCAGTAGGTTAGGTGATGGGGGAGTCAGTGCCTAACTCGACGACCGGACAGACAAGTCTTTGCCTCATTTGAATCTTCTCCATGCAACCAACCGATTATTTAGGTTGGTTTTGTTTATAATCTGTATCAGTTCTCAGGCTGATTTTTTGGTATAATTGAGTTCACAGGAGCTGAAGATTGAAAAAAAGATAAATCTTGGAACCTTGCTACGCAAGAACCCAAGATTTCCTATTGTTCAAGTCTTCATTGCGCTCCTGCTCACGTCTTGGTATAATTGTAAAAGAGATGAGCAGACTATTCCCAAATACGAAATACAGAAAATTATAAAAGCAATTTGTTTTTTGTATTTTACGGAAAAGTAACTCACTATTGTCAAAACTCTATCGACGAAAGGAAGAATATTGAATACAGAAGTACGGGAAAAATTGCGCGTGGCACTTATAATGGCACTATCTGCTGGATTTATGGATGGTTTTACATTTTTTCATTATGATGGGCGTTTTGCAGGAGCACAGACAGGAAATGTTATTCAGGCAGGGATTGCACTGGCTCAGGGGAAAGTGAATGATTTTTGGAATTTTGCCATTCCGATTTTATTTTTTATTGCAGGCGTGATGTTCAAAGTTTTTTATTCTCATTTTTTGATTAAACGGCATAAATTCGACGCGCTTTATTTGCTACTTGTGCAGTTAATCGGCCTGACGCTTTTCACACTGCTTTATGCAACGCTGCTGCGGTTGCCGAATTCTGTTTTTGTCGGAATTTTATCCTTTTTTATGGCTATTCAATTTGATACATTTAACCGTGCACATGGCATGGCTTATACTTCAGTTTTCACGACGGGGAATCTCAAGGCTTTCTCAGTCAATCTGGCACAATGGATTTTAACGAAGAAAGAACAGAATCTGCATGCTGTACGTGTGTTGGGAAGTATTATTCCGGCTTTTTTTGTTGGAGCTTTTCTTGCAACTTTAATCGGGCAATGGTTGGGCGCGTGGACGCTTTTAGGCGCCTGTCTGATGTATTTTATTGTGTTTATGATTTATCGGGTTGAGGGTTGATAAGATTAGACTATAAGTGAATAAAAAATTAGTATAAATTCATTTCATTTATTTTGTTATAATAGTGTAAGCGAGTACAAGGGGAATGATATGCATTTAAGTGATTTAAAATATTTTGTAGCTGTTGCTGAGGAAAAGAGCTTTACCAAAGCCTCACAGCTGCTTTTTATTTCTCAGCCTTCATTGACGGTCTCAATTAATCGGCTGGAGAATGAATTAGGAAAGCGTTTGATAATTCGCAAGCGTGGTGGTAAGGAAATGACGCTCACTGCAGAAGGTGAGCTTGTTTTTGAACATGCGAAGAAGATTTTGCGCGAAATTGACATTATTTATCTGGAAGTCAAAGAAGATGAAGTAAAAAAAGTCCGACTTGGTGTTCCGCCGATTATTGGAGCATATCTTTTTCCGAAAATTATTAAACGTTTGGATAAAAATACAATCAGCGGGCTTGAACTGATTGAGACAGGTTCTGAAAATATGCGAAAGCTGCTTGATGAGGACAAGTTGGAGATGTGTTTTATCGGGACGGAGATGCCACTTAAAGATAACCATCTGGAAACTTATTTTATCATGCGGGATAGCTACTCAATCTGCACAAGCTTGGAACACCCTTTGGCAAAACGAGAGAGCGTTGATTTTTCAGAGCTCGCTGGAGAACAGTTTGTTTCGTTGGGTGACGATTTTGTCCAGTACAAGATTCTAAAAGCCTTATGTTTGGAGCGGGGCATGAGAGATGAAGTAAAAAATTTTGTGATTGCCAATGAAATTCAAACCGCAAAATCATTGATTTCAAACGGAACAGGAATCGGTTTTTTAATTACAAGTTCGCTAGGTTCACGAGAAGATATTCGAGCGATTCCTTTGAAAATCCCCGTTTATTTTTATGTTTACCTGGTTTTCAAAAAAGACAGGGAACTCTCTGAATTTGAAAAAGACGTAAAAGAAAGTCTGATTAAGGCAAATGCAGGACTTTAACTTAACAAGTGCGTGTTAGAAAAGAGCTCAACAGTACATCGTACTGTTGAGCTGTTGAGCATCGGTAGGGGCTTGGCGTTTCATCTTGCCTTGCGACTAGCGAATAAACAGCGAAGCGGAGATAGACTTTACGGATAGGGGAACCTGATATCAGTGGGGGAGAAAAAATTTCCCACAGAGGAATCAATCACCTCAATTATAATACTTATCTATAATTCAATGGAAAAATAGTATTTTACATTTGCTGGTAAAGCACTATAATTAATATTGAAAACGAATTCATAACGAACATAAATTGAGTCCCTCTTGCTCATTAGGGCATGCTTTTAAACAGTCGGACTCACATCTTACAGGAGAAAAAAATGACAGAATATCGCGGTAAAAATGTGCTGACAAAACCTTTTCTGAATAAAGGGCAAGCTTTTACGGACGAAGAACGTGAAAAATATGGTCTGCAAGGCTTGATTCCGGCAGCAATAGAACCCTTGGAACAGCAAGTGGCGGCGTCGTATGAGAAATTGGTACAGCTTTCGGATGATTATGTAAAAAATCAATATCTCATGACGATTTACAATAGCAACCGAGTGCTCTATTATGCGATTGTCAGGCAGCATGTAGAAGAATTGTTGCCAGTAATTTATACTCCAACGATTGCAGATGCTGTGACGAATTTTTCACGAGATTTTGTTCTGCCTCATGGTGCACTCTATCTGGATACAGACCATCCTGAACAGCTAGAAGCAGCGATGCTTGCTGCAAGCAGTGATTTGGAGCAGGTAGATGTCATGGTCATCACTGATGGTGAAGGAGTGCTTGGAATCGGAGACTGGGGTGTAGGTGGTGTTATGATTTCGGTCGGAAAACTAGCAGTATATACTGTTGCAGCGGGACTCAATCCGCATCGGGTATTGCCTGTTGTGATTGATAATGGCACAGAAAATTCGGAACTTTTGGCAGACCCTTATTACGTAGGAAAAAAATGCGCACGTAAAACAGGTGCTGAATATTTGGCTTACATTGAGCAATTTGTGAAAACGGCTAAAAAGCTTTTTCCCAGCGTACTTTTTCATTGGGAGGATTTCGGTCGGGGCAATGCAGCAGCAATTTTGGCAGAGTATCAGGATAAAATCACGACTTTCAATGATGACATTCAAGGAACTGGTATTATGATGGCAGCAGCGGTTTACGCAGTGGCTGAAGTCACACAAAAACCAATTACAGCACATCGTTATCTGATTTTTGGTGGTGGAACAGCGGGAATTGGAATTTCTGACCAGATTCGGCAGGAAATGCTGCTGACGGGCTTGACTTCTGAGCAAGCCTATGCTCAGATTTATCTAGTGGACCGCTACGGACTGGTAACGGAGGAAATGGCGGATTTGACAGAGGGACAGCGGCGTTATGCGCGCCCTGAGAAAAATCTGACAGGACTGTCAAATTTGACGGAAATCATTGAGGCGATAAAACCAACGGTACTGATTGGCTGCTCTGGACAGGCGGGAGCATTTAGCGAAGATGCTGTGCGCAAAATGGCAGAATTTAATGAACGTCCCGCGATTTTACCGATTTCCAATCCGACAAAACTTTGCGAAGCTACAGCTGCTGACCTCATCAAATGGACAGACGGCAGAGCTCTGGTAGTGACAGGCAGTCCTTCGGCTCCAGTCAAATTTGACAATGTCGAATACATCATTGGACAAGCCAACAATGCGCTGCTCTATCCAGGGCTAGGCTTAGGGATTGTGGTTTCAAAAGCAAGTACGGTCACGAAAAATATGCTGTCCAAAGCAGCCGGTGCAATTTCAGCTCTACAGGATTTAAGTCAAGCCGGTGCCCCAATTTTGCCACCGCTCCAGTATGTCCGTGAAGCTTCACGCCTAGTGGCAGAAGCCGTAGTACAGGCGGCGATTGATGACAAAGTAGCAACACGTAAGATTACGGATGTGAAAGCAGCAGTAGAAAATGAAATCTGGGAGGCAAACTACGAATGAGCGAAAACTATCGTATTGAAAAAGATACCTTAGGAGAAGTCAAAGTACCGCAAAATGCACATTGGTCAGCGCAAACACAGCGCAGTCTGGAAAATTTTCCGACAGGTGAAAAAATGCCTCTCCCCATCATTCGTGCCTTGCTAAATTTGAAAAGAGCGGCTGCCCTATCTAATCAGCAGCTTGGTCAAATGGAAGACGAAAAAACAGAAATTATTGCTCAGACCATTACAGAGCTACTTGCACAATCGGACACAGATTTGCGTAAAGATTTTCCCCTGTCCGTTTATCAGACTGGTTCCGGAACTCAGACTAACATGAATGTCAATGAGGTCGTGGCACATCTTGCCAGTCGTTCTGCGCTTGAAATTTTGCCTAATGATGATGTCAATCGCGGACAAAGTTCCAATGATATTTTTCCGACTGCCATGAATATCGTAGCAGTTGAGGCAGTTACTTCCCTTGAGCAGGCCACCCAGCATTTGATTGATGAATTACGCATTAAACAAGACGAATTTTGGACGGTTGTGAAGGTCGGACGCACGCACTTGCAAGATGCTACTCCTTTGACTGTAGGACAAGAAATTTCGGGCTATTTATCTGCTTTGAAGCATGATTTGGCTTATTTGCAGACACTCAAGCCTAGTCTATACGAGCTGGCAATCGGCGGAACCGCTGTTGGCACAGGCTTAAATGCAAACTCGGAGTTGGGAGAGAACATTGCTGCGCAAATGTCTGAGCTTTACGGTGTTCCCTTTACTGCAAAATCAAATAAATTTTATGGTTTGGCCCATCATTCTGCATTAGTTACCGTTCATGGCGCAATCAAAACGCTTGCTGCCGACCTCATAAAGATTGCTAACGATATTCGTTTTCTAGCTTCGGGACCACGTGCTGCTTACGGCGAGCTAAAAATTCCAGCCAATGAGCCTGGGAGTTCTATTATGCCAGGTAAAGTCAATCCGACTCAAGCGGAAAGCCTGACAATGGCAGCCGTCCGTGTTCTCGGAAATGATGTGACGATTGGCTTTGCTGCGAGTCAGGGAAATTTTGAAATGAATGTCTATAAACCAGTGCTCATTGCCAGTTTCCTTGAATCTGCAAATTTGCTCACTGGTACACTGTCTGGTTTTGCTGACAAACTCATTGCAGGGCTTGAAATCAATGCACCACGCATGGAAGAATTGCTTGAACATTCACTCATGACGGTAACTGCACTCTCGCCCCACATCGGCTATCATGCGGCAGCCGAAATTGCTCAAAAAGCAGAGCAAGACGGTACAACCTTGCGCACTGCGGCACTTGCCAGTGGGAAAATCAGTGCCGTTGAATATGATAAGTGGATGGACTTCTCAGCCATGACCAATTTGGAGCGCTCCGAGAAGGAATGAAGTAGAAACTTAGTGGAAGTTGAAGTGATTACTTCATTGGTTGGAAGTTCTTTCTTCCCTACTGATATGAGGGGATAACCTGATATCTTCTATTAGGGGGAAAGCAGGAAAAGTCCTCGTCTTTCATAACATGAAGTGTGGAGATGAAACAGCTTGTAGGAAAAAATAAATGTTCACCCAAAGAAATTTGAGAGGAACATTTGCACAAAATAAAAACGCTTACTCTTAAATATTTACTAATTAAAAGGAGAAAAAATGAGTTCCCTTGAAAAAATAAATTATAAGAATTTTATTATTCCTATTGTCATTGGTCTAGTTATATGGCTTTTATCGCCTATCAAACCAGCCGGTTTGTCAATGGCTGCTTGGCATATGTTTGCAATTTTCATTGCTACTATTGTTGCGCTTATTACCAAACCTTTGCCGATTGGATCGATTGCACTGATTGGTTTTACGCTTACGGTGCTTACAGGAACAGTTCCGATGGCAACGGCGATTACGGGTTTTGGAAATTCGAGCATCTGGCTCATTGCATTGGCATTTTTTCTTTCGCGAGGATTTATCAAAACAGGATTAGGTCGACGAATTGCATTAATTTTTGTTCGAACTTTTGGTAGAAAAACGCTGGGACTAGCCTATTCGATTGTTGGTGTAGATTTGATTTTGGCACCTGCAACACCAAGTAATACGGCTCGTGGCGGTGGGATTGTTCACCCTATTGTGAAATCCATTTCTCATGCGCTTGGCTCGGACCCAGAAAATCACACTGAAGGCAAAGTTGGTTCATTTCTTGCTTTTACACAATATCAAGCGAATGTTGTTACTTCTGCGATGTTTCTTACTGCTGAGGCCGGCAATCCGATTGCTTATGCTTTGGCATTGAAAGCAGGGATTCATTTATCCTGGTTCATTTGGTTTTTAGGCGCGCTTGCCCCAGGACTTGTGGCTTTAATTTTGGCGCCGCTGGTCATCTATAAACTTTATCCACCGCAAATAAAAGAAACTCCTGGCGCAAAAGATTGGGCGCAAAAAGAATTAGAAACTCAAGGGAAGATTTCTACAGCCGAAAAAATTATGTTAGGTACTTTCCTTTTGGCTTTGGTGCTTTGGATTGCTGGAAGTTTCATTGGTATGGATGCAACAACGGTTGGCTTTATTGCTATTGCGATTTTGCTTTTGACGGGAGTGCTCACTTGGAAAGATATTCTTGATGAAGGAGGGGCTTGGAATACGTTCTTCTGGTTCTCTGTACTGGTCATGATGGCAGGACAGCTCAATGAGCTGGGCTTTATTTCATGGCTTTCTACAGATGTGAGTAAAGTGCTTCATGGTTTACCTTGGTTCGCTGTTCTGGTTATTGTTTTACTTGCTTATTTCTATATTCATTATATGTTTGCTTCGGAGACGGCACATACCACAGCATTGTACTCGGCAGCACTTGCATTGACTTTGGCAGGTGGTGTTCCGCCTATGCTTGCCGCACTGATGATTGGTTATTTCGGAAATCTACTTGGCTCAACCACACATTATGCTTCAGGTCCAGCGCCAGTGGTCTTTGGCTCAGGTTTTGTGAAACAAAATGACTGGTGGCGTCTGTGCTTCATTTTAGGATTAATGTATATTATTATTTTCTTGACGATTGGCACGGGTTGGATGAAAATCATTGGTATTTGGTAAAATCAAGCGCATTTCGATAAGAAAAAATAATAGATTATTGAAAGAAAAAATTCACGAGAAAATCGTGGATTTTTTCTTTTCTTGATGGTCATCAAGTTTTGCTGTGACCAAGCACGCTATAATTTAGTTATCAGGAAAATGAGAGAGGCTGAAAGATGAAAGTTCAAAGATTTATTCAAACCAATTCAAACAAATTGACCTTTATAAGTGCGGTTTTGATTGTACTCGCATTTATTGGAAGGTTTATGAGACTTGAATGGTTAGATGTGAGTGGAATGTTGCTTGCGTCAATCATCGGCTTTATACCTGTTGCGATTCATGCTTGGCAAGGGCTTAAAGTCAAACAGATTTCGATTGATTTGCTCGTGTCAATCGCGGTAATCGGCGCACTTGTCATTGGCGAGTATGATGAAAGTGCGATTGTGACTTTTCTTTTTGCTTTCGGAGGATTGCTGGAAAAGAAAACGCTCGAAAAAACGCGGTCAAGTATCAAAGAATTAACTCAAATGGCACCTGCCACCGCACTATTAGCAGATGGAGAAGAAATTGACATTGACGAAGTGGAAGTTGGCGACAAACTTTTAGTTAAGACGGGAAATCAAGTTCCTGTTGATTGCATTGTTGTTGAAGGTTCAGGTTATGTCAATGAAGCTAGTATCACAGGCGAATCACGTGAAGTGAAAAAAACAGTTGGCGATAAAGTATTTGCAGGTTCGATTTTAGAAAATGGAACCTTGTATGTCGAGACACTAAAAATTGGTGAAGACACAACATTTGGCAAAATTATTGAGCTTGTTGAAGAAGCACAAGATACTAAATCACCCGCTGAAAGATTCATTGACCGTTTCGCCAAATATTATACACCAACGGTGCTTGTACTCGCCGTATTTGTCTTTGTGTTCAGCCGAAATTTGAATTTGGCAATTACAATTTTGGTGTTAGGCTGTCCTGGTGCGCTCGTGATTGGCGCGCCTGTCAGTAATGTTGCGGGTATTGGTAATGGTGCAAAACACGGTGTTCTCATCAAAGGCGGAGATGTGATGAATACTTTTAGCCATATTGATACACTGCTGTTTGACAAAACAGGTACGCTGACAAAGGGCAATACAGAAGTTGTTGCACTCAAGACTTATCAAGCCTCTGACGAGCTTGTCAAACGTGTAGCAGCAGCCGAAAGTCAATCTGAACACCCGCTTGCAACCGCACTTGTACGTTATATTGGATTTGACGGCCTTATCAAATTTGATAAAACCGATGTGGTCAAAGGTCAAGGGGTTATCGCAGACGATTTGCTGATTGGCAACGAGAAGTTGCTTGCGGAAAATGGAATTCATTTAACCAATGAACAAAAAGCGGATTTGACAGAGATTCAATCTCGCGGAGCTTCAACAGTTTTAGTTGCCGAGCGGAATATTCGGGCGGTGGATAACAAAAATGAATTGCGCTTGATTTACGGTATCGCAGATGAAATTCGTCCAGCTGTCAAAGAAGCTCTTGAAGAATTACGTCGTGAAGGGATTTCGCACATGATTATGCTGACGGGGGACAATGAGGCTACCGCTCAAGCTGTAGCAGCTCAACTCGGAATTGATGAAGTGCGGGCCAATCTCATGCCCGAACAAAAGGCAGAAATTGTCAAAACACTCAAAGTTGAAGGCAAAAAAATTGCTTTCATCGGCGATGGGGTCAATGACAGTCCTTCGCTTGCCCTTGCCGACATTGGTATTGCAATGGGCTCAGGCACTGATGTCGCAGTAGAAACTTCAGATATCGTGTTGATGAAATCTAGTTTTGACGAACTTGTTCACGCTTATGGTCTGTCAAAACGTACAGTTGGCAACATGAAACAGAATATTGTGCTAGCGATTGCTGTCGTCGTCTTTCTGCTTACAGGTTTAATTCTTGGTGGTACAGGTCTTGTTGGTCAATTCGTCAATATGAGTACAGGAATGTTCGTTCACGAAGCCTCAATTTTGCTGGTAATTGTGAATGCCATGCGGCTGATTAACTACCAATCAAAAAGGTAACATGTTCCAAATCTCTGATTTGTGAGTTATCTCACTTTGTCACACTGTCAATGCTCGCCATCAACTGTACGCAAGACGACTTGTAACTTTTATCTGCTTAGCAAGCACGAAGAAAGCTGAAAAAGCAAAACAAGTTTGGGAATAACTTAATGAAAAATCTTGATACAAATCAATTTTTCAAATCAAAAAAAGGCTATAATAAAAATATAAAAAGTAACGGAGGACAAAAAATGTCAAAAGTAATCATGAAACTCGATGAACTCAGTTGTCCATCATGTATGGTAAAAATAGAAGGTGTTATGAGTCAAACAGATGGCGTAACAAATGCCAAGGTTCTATTCAACGCAAGCAAAATCAAAGCAGAATTTGATGAAAATATTGTCAGCGCAGAAGAATTGGTCGCCAAAGTCGAAAAACTAGGCTATCTCGTCCAAAGTACAAAAGTAACTGCTGCCTAAATAAACATTTGACCCAGCAAATACGTACTGTCTACGCACTTCGTGTTGCGCAATACGACTTTATCTCAATACCCCCCCCCCGCATCTAAGGTGGCGAGCTGATATGCAGATATCAGGTTGCACCCTAACATCAGTGGGAGAGAAAAAATCCTTGACTGATGAAGTAATCATTTCAACCCAGCAAGTGCTGCTTCATCGCTGCAAAATACATAGAAAGAGAAAATATACAATGAAAGAAACACTAATAATAGAAGAAAAATACGCAAAAGAAGTCGCAAAATCCGACGTTGACCACCATAAACCAACAGCAGGCGCCATGTTAGGTCATGTATTAGCTAATCTTTTCATGGAAAAAGTCCGCCTGACTCAAGCAGGAATTTACGCCAAAAGTCCAATCGAACGTGAGCATTTCCGTGAAATTGCTGCAAAAGAAGATGAATTTTTCTATAAAATTTCTGATTTACTTCTTGATGAAAACGAAATTGTTCCATCAACTGTTGAAGAATTTTTACGCTATCACAAATTCATCACCGACGACCCTAAAGCAAAATACTGGACAGACGAAGCACTTTTCGAAAGTTTCATTAATGATTTTCAGAATCAAAATCTCTTTATCACTCGTGCTGTAAAGCTTGCCAATCAAGAAGAGAAGTTTGCGCTGTCTGCGGGAGTGGTTGAGTTATATGGCTATAATCTCAATATCATTCGTCATTTGGCAGGGGACCTCGGGAAAACACCTACTGATTTTAGAGACGAAGAGGACGAAGAAGATGACTGAGTACCATGCACATCTAAATCACGACGAACATCATTGTGTCCAGCTTGTGCCACTTTTCAATCAGCTGTCTCCCGAAGAACTCGCTCAAGTTGAGCAAATTGTTCATCACAAAAAGTTTGAAAAAGGTGAAATGATTATCAATCCTTTGGCAGACCCGCAACTCACCATTCTTGCCCACGGACTTCTCAAAATGTACCAACTTTCCGCAAGCGGCAAAGAACAACTCTTGCGCGTTGTTGAACCAGGCGGTTATGAAGGAGAAAATGCGCTTTTTGGCGCAATCAACGAAAATCTCTTTGGCGAAAGTCTCACAGACAGTACCGTATGCTTTCTTCGGCAAAAAGATTTCCGTGACCTACTCTTAAAATATCCAGAACTCAGCCTTCGTTTCCTCGAAATCAATGCTCAAAAATCATCACAAACACAGCAACAAGCACAATTTCTCATGATGGAGGACGTTGAAAGTCGTATCGCCAATTATCTCCTGCAGCTCGCCAAAGTGGCAGATTCGAATTTTGTCACCCTTCCAATGAAAATGAAAGACCTCGCAGCTTTCGTTGGAACAACACCAGAAACTATTTCACGCAAATTCAA
>JAJXWC010000059.1 GCA_021781855.1 Bacillota bacterium
CCTTTTGTGGTCTATCTGCTCATGTTTGTTCTGGCTATTTTCGGCTTAGGGTTTCCGAATAGCTGGCTGGTTCCAATCCGCCCGCTGGCCAATGCCAATACGTTGCTTTCGATTTTTACTATCGGGTTATTTATGGAATTTCAGCTTCCAAAAGGAAAATTGAAATTGGTTTTGCGTGTTTTGGTTTCACGTTACCTGTTTGCCTTTATTTTTTCTGCCTTGGTTTATTTTTTCTTGCCTTTCCCGCATTTGGTGAAGCAGGTTTTATTGCTGATTTTCTTTTGCCCGATGTCCTTTTTGCACATGCTTCAGGCAACAGCGTTTGGAAATGACCGTGGTGTGACAGGACTTGCTGTGAGTTTGTCTATGTTTGTTTCGCTGATTTTGATGAGCATCATCGTGATTTTTTTATGAAGGCTGTGCGAATACCTGTAAGACAAGAAAAGCTTGTCGTCAGGTATTTGTTGAGCTATAGAAGGAGTAGTTATGGAGACGAATGAATTAAAAATTTTACTGAAAAATTTCGTACCGCAAGGCGAACAAGAGCATTCAGATTTACGAATTTTCCGAGAATTTGCAGAGGACTCACGTAATCTGACCCGAGACTCGGTGGCGCATTTTACAGCAAGTGCTTTTGTTCTGAATAAAAAACATGATAAGTTACTGGCGATTTTTCATAAGATTTATCAGAGCTGGGGCTGGCTAGGCGGGCATAGTGATGGAAACGCTGATTTATTGGCTGTGGCGCTCAAAGAAGTTCGCGAAGAAAGTGGGCTTTCACAGTTGAAAGTGCTTGAGCCGGCTCCGATTTCGCTGGAAGCAATCACAGTGCCTGCTCATGTACATCGAACGCACGGCTACGTTTCAGCACATTTGCATTTGAACGTGACTTTTTTGTTTGAGGCAGATGAAAATGAGACCTTGCACAAAAATGAAGCAGAAACAGGCGGAATTGCTTGGGTACCGCTAAATGAATTTGTCGCAAAATCAAATGAAGCTGAGATGACCCCGATTTATGAGAAAATTATTTCACGGATTGAGCAGTTGAACTGATTTCGTGATAAAATGAAGAAAGTGATAAGCAGTTTACTTGCGTCAAGAGCTTGTTGAACCGTAGAAAGGCTGTGCGAGTGACTGAAAGGCAAGCCTTTTTGCCGTCAGTCGCTAGTTGAGCCGTAGAAGGAGAAAATATGACAAATTTCAATGAATCTTTAACCTTGCGTTCAGGAATTACGCTTAAAAATCGGCTGGTCATGGCACCAATGACAGTGGTTTTGAGTTTTCATGACGGCACATTGACACAAGAAGAAATAGAACACTATGCTTCAAGAAGCAAAGGATTGGGCGCAATAATTACAGGTACGGCAAATGTAACCGATAATGGCCGTGGCTGGCCAGGAGAGTTAACGATTGCTTCTGACGAGGCGATTGCAAATTTGACAGTCTTGTCAAAAGCTGTTCATGAACAAGGGGCGCGTGCGATTTTGCAGATTTTTCACGCAGGGCGAATGACCAATCATCAAACAATTGGTGAACAGCCTGTTTCAGCGTCAGCAGTGGCAGCGGAAATTGCAGGTGCAGAAGAACCGCGAGCATTGTCCACTGAGGAGATTGAGGCAATCATTGAAGCCTTTGGTCAGGCGACTCGGCGTGCGATTGCTGCTGGATTTGACGGTGTTGAGATTCATGGAGCTAATATGTATCTGATTCATCAATTTTTCTCCCCGCATTCAAATCGGCGAGAAGATGAATGGGGCGGAAGTCTTGAGAAGCGAGCAAAGTTTCCGCTGGCAGTGATTGACCGCGTTCAAAAAGAAGTTGCAAAGTCAAATCGTCCGTTCGCAGTGGGGTATCGGTTGTCACCTGTTGAAGCAACGGTGCCTGGTATTCAGTTTGAAGATACTTTGTGGCTGTTAGAGGAGCTGAAAAAGAAAAATCTTGATTATCTTCACGTTTCATTGAAACATTTTGCCAGAAAATCAAACTCGGAAAAATTTCAGGAAAAGTCAGAATTGGCTTATATCCATGAGCATTTACAGGGAACACTTCCGCTGATTGGTGTTGGCGGCGTGCGAACACGAGAGGATATTGAGGAATTGCTAGAAAATGCTGAAATTGCGGCGATTGGTCAGCAGCTTTTGGTTGACCCTGAATTTGCTGTGAAGATTGCCGAAAATCGCTCTGACGAAATTGTCAAAAAACCTTTTGGCGAAGCCATTAAAGACCTTCCGATGCCACATCCGATGTTTAAGTATCTCGAAAAACGTTATCAATAATAGAAAAATTAAAACTCCGTCTTCGGAGTTTTTTATTGCTAAAGTCTTGAAAATCAGCTTCAGAGGTCTATAATGATTCTATGTAAAAATTTTTCATGAAGGAGTCCGAATGCCAGTCAAAGTAATCAAAAATTTGCCCGCGATTGAAATCTTACAAGATGAGAATATTTTCGTGATGGATAGTGATAGGGCACGCACGCAGCAAATTCGTCCGTTGAACTTACTTGTTGTCAACCTTATGCCGCGCAAACAAGTGACTGAAACACAGCTTTTGCGTCTCTTATCTAATACACCGATTCAAGTCAACGTAGATTTGCTTTACACGACAACTCATGAGGTGAAAAACACGCAGCAAGGACATTTGGACAGCTTTTACAAGGCGTTTGACGAGATAAAACTGAGATTTTATGACGGTATGATTGTGACAGGAGCACCTGTTGAGACGCTCGCTTTTGAGGAAGTCGATTATTGGACAGAGCTTCTGAAAATTTTCGAATGGAGCAAATCGCACGTTTATTCAACTTTGCATATTTGTTGGGGCGCACAAGCAGGGCTTTACGCGCGTTATGGGATTGACAAGGTGGAGTTGCCACGCAAACTCTGCGGCATTTATGAAAATTCTGTGGAAAATCCGCAACATGTCCTTTTTCGTGGATTTGATGACAGCTTTCGTTGTCCTCATTCACGTTATACCGCTTCAAATCTGGATTTGACTGCTCTGCCAAATTTTGAAATTCTGTCAAAAAGCACGGAAGCAGGGCTGTCTGTTTTGTCAAAGAAAAATTTGCGCGAAGTCTATGTTTTCGGGCATCTGGAGTATGAACGTGATACTTTAAGTTGGGAATATGAGCGGGATAAAGTAGCAGGTTTGCAGCCCGATTTGCCCGCGCATTATTTTCCAGATGATGATGACCAAAAACGGCCACGAATGAGTTGGGCATCTGCCGCTTCACTTTTCTTTTCAAACTGGCTCAACTACGCAGTTTATCAAGGCACACCTTATATTGCAGCCAGACTAGCAGAACATCCCGAAAGTGACTATGACTTCAATTTGTATAACATGACCAGTGCAGATTGTGCTGCTTTATAAGATGTGAGCCCGACTGGGTTGAAGTGATGAAAAATAGAAAAATTCAAGGTTCTGCGCTTGCGCAGGTTCTGAATTTTATCTTTGTTCACTCACTTCAAGGAGGGCGAACTCAGTTAGAATAAGATGTGAGCCCGACTGGGTTGGCAGCGTCGAAAATTGCTGCTCGACTTGCAACTTTAATGGATACCTGCGATGCGGACAGCGTAGCAGCGACGTTGCGGAGATAGGAATTTGGACGGTTCGTGCGAAGCATGGTTCTCCAATTTATCTATTTTCGCGCCTGCGGAGGAGCGCAAACTCAGTTGAAATAAAATGTGAGTCCATTTGCGTTGAAGCAAAGACACACCAATTCATAAAATCAAAAGAAGGTAAATATTATGACTCAATTAGACACTATTTTAGCTCATGCGGGCAATCAACATGACGCAACAACAGGTGCGCTCGTTAGTCCCCTGCATTTTTCAACGACCTATCAGCACCCAGAGTTTGGAAAATCAACAGGTTTTGACTACACACGGACAAAAAACCCAACGCGCTCAAATCTCGAAGAGGCACTCGCTGCGATTGAGAATGGTAATTTTGCTCTGGCAACATCATCGGGAATGGCAGCAGTTGTCTTAGCGCTGGAGATTTTTCCTGTCGGGACAAAGGTTGTGGCAAGTCGTGACTTGTACGGCGGGTCATTTCGCTGGTTTGACGAGCAAGCGGAACACGGGCGGTTTTCGTTTTCTTATGCCAACAATGAAGCGGAGATGCTTGAGCAAATCACATCGGACACAGATATCGTCTATATCGAGACACCGACCAATCCGCTGATGATTGAGGTAGATATTGCCAAAGTCGCCAAAGCTGCTCACGAAAATGGTGCAAAGGTCATCGTGGATAATACATTTTATACACCGATTTATCAGCGCCCTTTGGAGCTTGGTGCTGACCTCGTGTTGCATTCGGCAACAAAATATCTGGGTGGGCACAATGACGTGCTAGCGGGAGCTGTGATTGTGCGTGATGAAGCGCTTTATGAGAAATTATTACACAATCTGAACACGACAGGCTCAACCCTCTCTCCTTTTGATAGCTATCTTGTCTTGCGCGGGATGAAAACTTTAGCCTTACGAATGGAGCGGGCAACCGAAAATGCACAGAAAGTTGCGGCAGCCTTGCAAAAAAATCCAAACGTGAAAGAAGTCATTTACACAGGAAAAGGCGGGATGATTTCCTTCAAAATCACAGATGAAAGCCAGATTCCTCATTTCTTAAACAGTTTAAAAGTTTTTACTTTTGCTGAAAGTTTGGGCGGTGTGGAAAGTCTGATTACTTATCCTGCGACGCAAACCCATCATGATATTCCTGCCGAGATTCGCGCTAGCTACGGGCTGACGGATGATTTGCTGCGTCTGTCGGTTGGGATTGAAGCTGCGGAGGATTTGATTGAAGATTTGGAGCAGGCATTCTTGTAAGGAGGTCATCACTGACGAAGGAAGAGAGGAAAGAAATGACAAAATATGATTTTACAGCGCAACCAGACCGTTTGCACCAGCATTCAGTAAAATGGCAAGAAGTGGAGGCTGATGCAAATCAGCTCCCAATGTGGGTGGCAGATATGGATTTTGTTGCGCTACCTGAAGTGACAACAGCGATTCATGAATATGCTGGGCAGGCAGTTTATGGGTATTCGTATGTTCCAGACGGATTGCTTTCGGCAATTCAAGACTGGGAGCGCACACAGCATCATTATCAGTTTGACAAAAATGCGATTGTATTGGTTGACGGTGTGGTGCCTGCGATTGGGATTGCCATTCAGTCCTTTACAAAGGAGAATGACGCAGTGCTGATTAACACGCCTGTTTATCCGCCTTTTGCTCGTACAACGAAGCTGAATAAGCGCAAACTGATTGAAAATTCTCTTCTTGAGGTTAATGGTGAATTCGTCATTGATTTCGCAAAGTTTGAGCAGCAAATCATCGAAAATGCAGTCAAGCTTTATGTGCTTTGCAATCCGCATAATCCCGGTGGACGTGTTTGGCGCAAAGATGAATTACTCAAAATCGGCGAAATTTGCAAAAAACACGGTGTTATTGTTGTTGCAGATGAAATCCATCAGGACCTCGTTTTATATGAAAATGCGCACTTGAGTTTTAATACGCTTGCGCCTGAGTTCAAAGATTTTGCAATTATCCTCAGCTCAGCAACGAAAACATTTAATATCGCAGGGACAAAATGTTCTTTTGCGATTATCGAAGATGAAAAGCTGCGCGAAGCCTTTCTTAATCGGCGACTTGCGAACAATCAGCATGAAATCTCGACGCTTGGTATGATGACGACCGAAGCAGCACTGAAAAACGGTGCACGATGGCTAGCAGAGCTAAAGCCAGTATTGGAAGAAAATACGAATTTCGTGTTAGCTCAGTTTTCTGAAAAAACAAAAATCAAAGTCATGAAACCACAGGGAACTTACTTGATTTGGCTCGATTTTTCAGCCTACAATTTATCTGAAAAAGCACTTTATGAGAAGCTTCATGACGAAGCAAAGGTCATTTTGAACAAAGGATTTACCTTTGGCACAGAGGGAGCGCAGCACGCACGGCTCAATGTCGCAGCACCATTTGCCAATGTAAAAGCGGCAGTCGAGCGGATTATTGCAGTGTTTTCTTAAGATTTATAATGAGAAAAAACTGACAAAAGGTAGATTATAACGAAGCTATTCAAACCATAAAAGGCTTGCGAGTGCCTGAAAGGCAATTTATTTAGCAGCGTGTGCAAGTCCCACCGCCTTTAAGACGGTGAGATAAGTAGCATTAAGCTTCTAGGGTTGGGGTCAGTCGCTTTAGTGGCTTGACTTCTGAGTTTTAGCTAATTGCGATTACGATTAGGTGCTTTATTACCGTAGCGCGCATTAACAGCGTAGATAGACAGGGTAATCTCATATCAAAGATGTTAAGCAGACTGTTGCGGCTTCAGCCGCTTACAGGTCGCTTTAGAGGTTGTGCCCTAAATTTAACGGGAGTTGAAACTCCTATTGAATAAGGCTTTGCGTCATTGCTATCAAGCGCTTGTTGAGCCATAGAAGGAGATTTTTATGTCCACATTACTCATTAAACAAAGCCGTCTCATCCAGCTTCGCGAAAAATATGATGTTGCGGATGAAAATGAACAGCCTATTTATCAGGTCAAAGGAACACTTGTACGAATTCCTAAACAAGTTACCATTTCCGATATGGAGGGCACTCAAAAAGCTCTGCTCACAGTCAAAATCGTGACGCTCTTCCCCACCCTTTTTGTTGATATTGACGGGGAACGCGTCGCAACTATTCGTAAAAAGTTCTCGCCTATCAAACCTAAATACGAAGTCGAAGGTCCAGGACTTGTTGTCCGTGGTAATATCCTTGACATGAATTTTGACGTTACAAAAGATGGTGTTCTGATTGGCCATGTAGACAAAAAGTGGCTAACTCTACGTGATATTTACGCTCTCCATGTTGAAGAAGGGCAAGATGAAATCATGCTTTTAAGCATTGTGCTTGCCATCAGTCACGCACGTCAGATGGATAGAGCTCTTTCGGATACTGCGGGATAAGACTGATGAAAAAGGGATACTGCGTCAAAGCTTGCTTTCTCATTCCACCATGCTCTATTGAAACTATAATCACTTCTGAAACTATAATCACTTCACCTAATTCCTTTATTAAGCATCATTTTACAGAGTGAGAAAACCAAATTTTGGCTGTCTTATAGAATATGTTATAATATAAGAATGAATGATATCTTTCAACTTACCCTAATTCTTGTTGCTTCTCTTATTGCCACAGTCGTTTCGCGGCGGCTCAAGATTCCGGCAGTCGTTGGGCAAATGCTGATTGGCATTTTGCTTGCACCATCAGTGCTTGGACTGATTCACGGCGGACATACGCTTGAGGTGATGTCTGAGATTGGCGTGATTTTGCTCATGTTTTTGGCAGGGCTGGAAAGTGATTTGACGGTGCTGAAAAAGAATTTCAAACCGTCAATGCTTGTTGCGATTGCAGGTGTTCTAGTGCCCCTTGTCGTTTTTGGCTTGGCTGCTCTCTCGCTGGGAAGAGACTTATCCACGAGCTTTTTCTACGGCATCGTTTTTGCGGCGACCTCAGTTTCGATAACGGTAGAAGTACTGCAGGAATACGGAAAATTATCCACACGTGCGGGAAATATTATTCTTGGTGCTGCTGTTGTGGATGATATTTTAGCGGTGTTGATTTTGTCCATTTTCACGAGTGTAAAAAATGGCGGTTCTAATCTTATTCTTAAATTTTTCTTGGAAATTCTCTTTTTCATCTTCCTTGTCTTTGTGCATAAGATGATTCCAAGATTTTGGAAACTCGTTGACAAACTTCCGATTTACGTAAAAAATACGACGGTTGCCTTGATTATCTGCCTCGGATTGAGCCTACTTGCCAATGCGGTGGGAATGTCGGCAGTTATCGGCAGTTTTTTTGCCGGAATTGCGATTAGCCAGACTGAGGTTTCACACAAGATTGAAGAATATACCTCCGCCATCGGTTATGTCATTTTTATCCCTGTTTTCTTCGTATCCATCGCGATTTCAGTCAGTTTTGACAGCTTGGTCCAACATCCGTTTGTCATTTTGATTTTCACACTTTTGGCGATTGCGACAAAATTTGTTCCCGCTTATTTTGCTGGGAAATCATCAAAATTATCTTCTGCAGATAGCTTGCTCATTGGTACGGGAATGATTTCGCGTGGAGAAATGGCGCTTATTGTTGCACAAATTGGACTTGCTAGCACAATTATCACAGATGAAACCTACTCAGAGCTTGTTATTGTCATTATCCTGACTACTTTGCTTGCTCCATTTTTGATTAAATTAGCACTAAGGACTTCCGAAGAAAAATGAAAATCAGACCCATACAACAAACAGACGATGCTTTCCTCTATCAGCTCATTCGCCAGATTTTGAAAGCTGAGCATCTCGATTTGCCAGGGACAGCTTACTATGATACCACTTTGAGTGCGCTGTCGCATTTTTATCAGACCGCAAAACATGCTGAATATTTTGTCCTCTTTGATGAAGAAAAAAATAAAGTAGCGGGCGGTGTCGGGATTGCGCCGTTTTCTGGCGATATTTGTGAACTTCAAAAGCTCTATATTCTCCCCGAATATCGCGGAAAAGGCTATTCTACGCGACTTTTACAAACAGCAGAAGCATTTGCCGCTAAGTTTTATAAGAAAATCTACCTCGAAACTCACACTAATCTGAGCACAGCGCTAAAATGCTACGAAAGAGCTAATTTTGAAGCACTTCCTGCGGCACTTGCTGGCTCGGAACACTCACTGATGAACGTTTGGCTCATCAAAAGTATTTGAAAACGGATTTGACTAATGAGTCAAATCCGTTTTTATTTATCTCAGCGGTGCATGCCATCTATGCACTTGTCGTAGTCGCCATCGCATTCCCGCCTCTAAAGCGGCTGAATAAGCAGTACCAAGTAAGTCTCTGCTTCATTTTTCTAAATCTCAAACAAACAGCTCGCATGCTCATGACTGGTATCAATCACGTGGACTTCTCGCTGCGTGTCAACATCGTGCTGCTGTAAGTAGCCGTCCATTGTCATGTGCGCAAGTTCTTTGATGTTATTGTGTAAACTCAAATGCCCTAAAAAAATGCGGCGTGTTTTATTTCCAAGGACATTGAAGGCGACTTCTGCGCCGTCTTCATTGGACAAATGCCCACGGTCGCTGAGGATACGCTGCTTCGTTGTCCACGGATAAGGTCCATTGCGGAGCATTTCGACCTCGTGATTGCTCTCCATGAGATAAGCATCTGCGTTTTCAATCACACCACGCATCCGGTCACTCACATAGCCCGTGTCGGTCAGCAGCACAAATGATTTTCCGTCCTTCATGAAACGATAAAACTGTGGAGCAATCGCGTCATGACTGACCCCAAAACTTTCGATATCAATGTCACCAAAAGTCAACGTTTTGCCCATTTCAAAAATATGTTTCTGACTTTCATCAATCTTGCCGACCATATTTTTACTGTCAATCTCGCTCCATGTCTCGGCATTAGCGTAAAGCTCCAGACCATATTTGCGGGCGAGTACACCAATTCCTTTGATATGGTCGCTATGTTCATGCGTAATGAGAAGCGCATCAACATCGTGAATATCACGACCAATTTCACCAAGTAGACTTTCAATCTTTTTGCCAGAAAGTCCGGCATCAACTAAAATTTTCTTTTGTGGTGTTTCGAGAAAAAAACTATTTCCTGTCGAACCAGAAGCCAAAATCGAATATTTAAAAGCACTATTTTCTGTCATTCTTCTTCAGCCTCATCCCAAGCCTCTTCGTCATCAAGTTCCAATAAATCAGGCGTGTAAGGCAATACAATAGTAAAAGTAGTTCCTAAACCGACACCAGGCGAACTTGCTTCAACTGTTCCACCATGCAGCTTGATAATGTCTTTAACAATCGCTAAGCCCAATCCAGTACCACCGGTTTGGCTATTTCGCGCTTCGTCAACACGGTAGAAACGTTTGAAAATTTTGTTCAAATCAGCTTGAGGAATACCCATTCCTTCATCAGAAACAGTAATTGTTAGTAATTTCTCCTGAACGGTAAGCCGAATGTCAATTTCACCACCTTTTGGTGAATATTTGAGCGCATTTCCGACAATATTATCAATGACTTGAGTCATTTTATCAGTGTCCATTTCAATCCAGACAGGCTCGTCAGGAAGAAAACGTCTGATGTGGAATTCTCCAGTTAGATTATTAGTCGGATTAGCCTTTGCGACGCGTGTTAGACGGTCAAGCTGGAAATTCAGAAAGGCGACCAAATTAATCAGCTCTTTGTTCAAAGTTAGACGTTCTTGGTCAATTCGAGAAAGTGTGAGTAAATCAGAAATCATTCGAATCATTCGATTGGTTTCGTTGAGAGAAACTTCAAGAAAAGATTGAGCGACATCAAGGTCATCCATTGCTCCATCTTGAAGGGCTTCGAGATAAGCTTTCACAGAAGTCAGCGGTGTACGCAGTTCATGCGAAACGTTTGAGACAAAGGCACGCTGCTCACGCTCATTTTTCTCTTGCTCAGTTGTATCGTGCAAAACGGCGATAATTCCTGAAATAAAGCCAGATTCTTGACGAAAAAGCACAAATTTTACCCGCAAGGAAATGCTATCACCAACAGTATTTGTTGTATCAATAACAACTTCAGGTTCTTTTTCAAGTAGGTCGTAAAAACTGTATTGCTTGCTCAGTTGAAGCATAGGAATGATATTCTGATTAAGAATTTCTTCTTCTGTTGTGCTTAGATAGTTGAGTGCAGATTTATTTGCAAGAATAATATTGCCACGGCGGTCAGTTGCGATGACTCCGTCAACCATGTAGGTCAAGATGCTGTCAAGTTGATTACGCTGATTTTCCAAAGAATTTTGCGTATGTGCAACATTTTCACCAAGCGTGATGACTTTGTCGTAAAGCATCGTAAGCTCATTATTGCCTTTTGGTCGGTCAGTTTTAGAAAAATCTCCTGAAATCAATAAATCAAGCTGGTGAGAAGTCTGAACAGTTGTTTGCGAAGGACGCACCAAAACAAGAAAAACGACAACAAGGGAGATAAAATAATAAGTAAGAAACGCCCCAATATGCCCTAAATTATAGTGCAGATTTTCTAAGAACAGAAAGACAAAAAGAAGGAGGTGGGCACCAACTCCTTTAAAAAGTAACGAATTAAAAAATTTAATCATGTGGACTGCTCATGTAGTAACCAACGCCACGGCGGGTTGAAACATACTGTGGGCGACTTGGAGTATCTTCAACTTTTTCGCGTAAGCGACGGACAGTAACGTCAACAGTGCGAACGTCTCCAAAGTAGTCGTAGCCCCAAACAGTTTCAAGCAGATTTTCGCGCGTGATAACTTCACCAATATGTTGAGCAAGATAGTAAAGAAGCTCAAATTCGCGATGTGTCAAATCAAGTTGTTTGTCGTATTTATAAGCAGCGTAATGTGTAGGATTGATGCGAAGATTGCCGATGACCAATTCTTTCTTGTTGCTTCCTGTTTCTTCTACAGGAGCATTTGAAATACGACGCAAATTAGCCTTGATACGGGCTAAAAGTTCGCGATTTGAGAATGGTTTTGTAACGTAATCGTCAGCACCGAGTTCAAGACCGATAACTTTGTCAAATTCGCTGTCTTTTGCTGAAACCATAATGATTGGAACTTCAGAAGTTTTGCGGATTTCGCGGGCAACATCAAGACCATCAATTTTTGGTAGCATCAAATCAAGCAAAATCAAATCAGGATTTTCAGCTTTGAAGCTTTCTAGGGCAGCTTCTCCATCAAAAGCAGTAACGACTTCAAAACCCTCTTTGGTAAGGTTGAATTTAACGATGTCTGAGATTGGTTTCTCGTCATCAACGACAAGTATTTTTTTCATCAATATTCCTTTCTGGGAAAAATGTTTAACTCTATTATACTCTTTTTCAAAAATTTTACCAGTATGAAGTGTAATTTTTTAGAACATTTACGATGAAAGAGGCACAACGATTGATATAAAAGTATTCTTTATCTTAGAAAAATTGATAAAGGGGAAAAAAA
>JAJXWC010000060.1 GCA_021781855.1 Bacillota bacterium
TCAATAAGTTTTCCTCCTATATTTTTGTGTCATCATCTGGAGTACATCATGAAGATTTCCCATTTCCTCATTCAAAATAGAAAAAAGCATTCCAAAATTGGAATGCTTAATGTGATAATCGTGTGCTACATCGCTTGTGGAGCAAGGAATATCATTCTGTATTTTAAACCTAGCAAGTACGTGTTGCCAAGAAAGAATCCTCCACTTGATGAAGTAATCACTTTAAATTCGATTGACGCTGTCACGTTCAATGAGTTCGCTGGACATAAAATCGTTGCGCGTGGTACCTGATTTTGTTGTTTCAATCAGGTTTCGCAAGGCGAGGCGCCCTTTTTTGACTTGGTCAATGGCAACTGTTGTCAATTTGGGTGAAAGGAATTCGGCAAAGGGAGCGTTATCAACACTAATGATTGAGAGGTCTTTGAAAATTTGGTGTAATTTTACAGCCAAAATATCGGCTGTGGCGTAGATTGCTGTGAATGGTTGTGCCATAAGATAGGGCTCAACATTTTCTAAAATTTCCTGATAATCGCTTGAACTGGTTGAGGCAAAGATGATTTCTCCTGAAAATGATTTTTGAAAGGCACGAAAACGACGTTCCATAACTGACGGCTCGTCAAATTTGAAATCGAATGTGAAAAACAATACTTTTTTGTGTCCCATTTTTTCCAAATATGATGCCACTTTTTCTGAAATAGCTTCATCATCAGTCATGATAAAGTTCGTTTTTTCTACCATTTCACCAGCGGCTTCGCAGTAAGTATCAATATAAGTCGCAGGAATTTTAATTGCTTTATTTATTTCGGCAAAATCATGATTTTCTACACCTGCAACGATGAACCCTGCAAATTTCCAGTTGCGCTGAATGACTTCAATATCACGCGGACTGTGAACAACATGTACCATCAAAAAATAACCTTGCCGTTTGGCTTCCTGCGTCACGCCTGTCAAAATACTCGCCATGAACGGGTCAGTAAAATCCGTAAAGGTCCGTTTGTCATAAAATAATATCCCAATCAAACTTGATTCACCTGTTCGCAAATTTGATGCATTCTGGTTGGGAACATAATTATATTGCTTGATGAGTTGCAGAATTTTCTCTTTCATTTCTTTCGAAACGTGCGAATCTTTTCCACGAATGACATTGGACACTGTCATTGCTGAAACGCCTGCTAATTCGGCGATTTCTCTTACCGTAATTTTCGTCATAAAATATGTAAACCTCTGTGAGTCTTATTATACATAGGTTTAGCCTTATTTTCCACTATAAAGTAATTCGAAAATGCTGTCTTGTAAAACTTGATTTTTCAGTTGCTTGATATAAGCAACTTGCTTGTCAAAATCACTCAAATTTGACAGTTTTGTCAAAATTTCATCTTTTTCATCATAAGCAATTTCTGCAATATCTAAACGTCTGAATAAATTTTTATTGAAATCCCAGTCAAATCGGGCAGAATATTGTGTCAAATCCAGTTCAAAATTCCCAACCAAATCATGCGCAACTTCGCGTCCTGCATAGATTATAGTGTGTTTACGCTCTGAAGAATATTGAGACCTCAGCTTCAAAATACCTTGAATGAATGTTACTTTTGTTTCATTTTCATCTTCAAGCAGAGTATAGCTACCATCAGCGCCTGGGAAAATCTTCCAGATGATTTCGCTTGGAACTTCTTCTTTTTCCAACGGATTTTTATCTAGCGGAATGATACTGCCTGCTTTAGCAAATACCGGAAACTCCGTAAGTTCGCGGTAAATTTTCAAATCTACTGCTCCTTTATATTTCTGCCCCGTGAAAAAATCATACCAAGTTCCCTCTGGAAACCAAACCAACGTTTCAGACATTTGCAGCTTTGTATTCATTTTCTGTGTGATTGGCGCAATCATCAGCTCTGAACCAAAATAATACTGATTTTTGTGCGTATAGGCTTCATCTTCAAGGGGATATTCGTAATACATCGGCTCAATCAATGCGCGTCCCTCGCGTGCCGTGCGAAGATTTGCCGTGTAAAGATAAGGAATAAAGGCATGACGTAGCCGCAAAAATTCATTCATTGAATTTTCAACAACCTGGTCAAAATGCCAAGGTTCCTTGCTCGTGAACTCGGATTTTGACGAATGCAGGCGATTTATTGGAGAAAAAACACCGTACTGCAGCCAACGCAAACTCAATTCGGCATCTTTTGTGCCGTGCATATGACCGCCAATATCATGGCTCCACCAAGTATAGCCGATATTGGTTGCAGTGCTTGTGAAATAAGGCTGAAAATCAAGACTTGCCCAAGAGATGACCGTATCTCCCGAAAAGCCGATAGGATACCGATGGCTTCCTGGTCCTGCATAACGGCTGAGCAAGATATTATTTTTCAGTTTTTTCTGCGCATCGGCATATTGATAGTGGTTCAAAAGCCAGAGGGGGTCAGCGCCAGATTGTGAGACTGAGCCTTGCTGCCAGTCGAGCCACCAAAAATCTACGCCCTCATTTTCCAAAGGACGATGAATTTCTTCAAAATAACCTGCCCGAAAACTAGCTGAATCAAAATCAAAACTTGCTGGTTCTTCCAATTCTTTATTCAAGTGAAGTCGGTCAGCAATTTTGTCATAGTTGTCCTCAAACGCACGCACGCCATCTGCTGGGTGGTCATTCAGCGTGATTTTTAACTTTCGCTTGTGCAACTCGTCCATGAACTGTTTAGGATTTGGAAATAATTTTTTATTCCATGAATAGCCCGTCCAGCCAGAACCAAAGCGGCTCGGTACATCTTCAACACGATGCCAGTCCATGTCAATGACACTAACCGAAAGCGGCACTTTTTTCTCAGCAAATTTATCCATCAACTGCAAGTACGCTGTCGCAGAATATTCATAATAACGGCTCCACCAATTTCCCAGCGCAAAGCGTGGCAAAGCTGGTGTGGTCCCTGTCAAACGGTAAAAATCTTGCAGAGCCCACCGATAATCGCGCCCATAAGCAAAGAAATACAAATCCGTATTTTTGACAGAGCGGTCAAAAATATCACCTGAAGGGCTCAAAGACAAGCTCTCATCAACAAGCACCGCAAACCCATTTTTTGACATTATCCCGTCATCAAGCGGACAAGCACCATCGGCTTTATCTAGCGTTCGCGTCGTTCCCCCTAGATTTCCGTCTATCGTTTCGCCAAAATACCAACGATTAGAGTAGACTGAAAAATTAAATTTCACATCGGCAAATAAACTTGCCTTTGAAAATGTACCGCCTTTATAATACAAGTGTACAGCAGACGTAATCAGCTCAATCGTATCTGTTTTTTCAAGCACATCAAATTTGACCGCTTTGTCAAATTCCCGATTTTGCACAATCTGCGTAGGCAAATCCGAAAATTCGCCTGTTTCACTGTATTCAATGCGAATTAAATGTTCGGTCAGTACTGTAAATCGTGCTTTGTCAAATTTGACCACATTGTCAAAATTCATCACAATTTTCTCCATTCAAATTTTGTTATTCAATCGCTCCTATCTGCGTCGTAAAAGCTTCATAAGGCTGCGATTTTCAAGCCCATAACTGCAGTAGAATAATTTTGAATTAACTCTTCTTCTATTTTACCAAAATAAAAAAATTTGTCTCAACAGTGCGTACTATCTCCGCAAGCTTAACAGCACACCGTACTGTTGAGCTGTTAAGCGTCTATTCGCTTAAAGTGCTAAAGCTCTAAGGCGAAATGAAAATCTTCGAATTTTGCTCGACACTCTAGGCGACTAACTGCTTTAGCATCAACAGTGTAAGAGGATAACCTTATATCAAAGATGTAAGGTTGTCCCTAAGTTGAAACTCCCACTAAATGAAGCAGAGACTCACTTTGTGGGAGTTTCAACTCCCACAAAGTTTAGTCGAGCGAAATTCGAAGCTTAGTGCTGCTTATCCCACCGCCTTAGAAGCGGGGGTATTAGCACGCACTGCTGAGATAAATCTCCACTTCATTTGTTGTTTCGAAAAAATTTACAGCAATCGACCATTTCCTCCACCGAATCAAAAAGACGTGTCAAATCACACGTCTCAATCCAATCAAATAGAATAATTTGCTTATAGGAGGAAACATTTACTCTATTTTTGGTAATCAGCAGCTTTTTTGAGCGAAAAATCTTGCACAACTTCATGACCTTCACGAACAAACACTGGCAAACTCATGAAGCTATGCGTTTCTTCAAACCATTCACCGTTTGATTCCAGTGCTTTTTCCATGCCATTGTCCATGACTAATCGCATCCACCGACCTTTTGGCAAATAAAAGCGCACGCGCCCCACTTTGTTAAACACTGGTGCGACCAAAATACTCTCGCCCAACATATACTGCAAATCCAATTGGAAACTGTTCGGGTCATTCGGAAATTCCATGAACATCGGACGCATCAATGGGATTCCTGCTGTAACTGCCTTTTTTGCCTGCTGATACAAATAGGGCATCAAAGAAACTTTCAATTTTGTAAATTTACGGGTCACATTGACCGCTTCCTCATCAAAGAGCCACGGCACACGGTACTGAATATTGCCATGATAACGTGAATGTGAAGATAAGAGCCCAAATTGTGTCCAACGCTTGTACAAATCCACAGGCGTACTTTCTTCAAAACCGCCAATATCATGACTCCAGAAATTAAATCCGCTCGTTAAGAAGGACAAACCGCCGCGTAAAGTATCCGCCATTGACTGATAGTTGGATACATTATCACCGCCCCAATGCACTGGAAACTGCTGACTGCCAATCGTTGCCGAACGAGCAAATACAACGGCTTCATCTTTACCTTTGACCTCTGTCAGCACATCGTAAACGGCCTTATTATAAAGATAGGTATAATAATTATGCGCTCCTTGGGGATTTGAACCGTCAAAGAATTTCGCATCATACATCGGAATTCGCTCGCCAAAGTCTGTTTTGAAGCAGTCCACACCCATTTTTAGCAGACTGCGCAATCTCTCTTGGTACCAAGCGACTGCTGCGGGGTTTGTAAAATCAACAAACGCATTTCCTGCTTGCCACTCATCCCATTGCCAAACGCTGCCGTTCTGATGTTTGATAAAATAACCTTTTTCAGCTCCTTCTTTGAACAAAATAGATTTTTGAGCAATGTAAGGATTTATCCAAACGCAAACTTTCAGATTTTTTTCATGCAAACGTGCAAGCAAGCCTGCAGGGTCTGGGAAAACGGACTTGTCCCACTCAAAACTCGTCCACTCAAAGCCTTTCATCCAGAAACAGTCAAAGTGGAACACATCCAGCGGAATATCACGTTCTTCCATTCCATCAATAAAGCTCATCACGGTATCTTCTGAATAATCCGTTGTAAAAGAGGTTGAAAGCCAAAGTCCAAATGTCCATGCGGGCGGCAAACTTCCCCCTCCCATGAGTTTGTTGAATTTACCAACAACCGCTTTCGGCGAATCTCCTGCAATCACGTAATATTCTAAGTGTTCGCCTTCCGTTGAAAATTGAACTTTTGAGACATTTTCTGAAGCAATTTCAAAACTGACTGGCTGGCTATGATTGACGAACACACCATAGTAACCTCCTGGTTCATCATTCAATCCTGGTCGGCAAGCAAGATAAAACGGGATATTTTTGTAAGATTGCTCTGAGCCTGTACCCCCGTCTTTATTAATAATATCAACGGTTTGCCCATTTTTAACAAACGGTGTAAACCGTTCTCCTGTGCCATAAATTTTGGTGTCCACATCAATGTTCAGCATCTCACGCATATAATGTTTCGGACGTTGTAAAATCAAACCAGCCTGACGTGCCTCAAGCGGATTTGCTTGCGCACCTGCTACACTCAAAGGAAACATTGAACCTGTAGACAGGTCATCAATTGAGGCCTGTGCATTGAATTCTGATGCGGTCAATTCCTGATTTTTAAAACTGAAACTCAAACGAAACCGGTCATGTAAGCTTAATTCGGCTGTCAAATCTTGCGAGGTCAATTTGACAGTCTTGTCAAATCGCTCTGCCACCGTTTTAACCGTTTTTGAAGGCGTTAGATTATATTCAGGATTGTTGTCTTCCTGCTCAAAATGCGTCAAACGCACGCCAATCACATCTTCTGCCGGCGAAAACAAGCGTAAAGTTGTGTTTCCGACATTAAGCATATCACCACGCCCGCCGATTTTCTGGTATGTGGCAAAAGCCTGAATTTCGTCATTTAGTGCTTCATCTTTGAGGATTTCCGCCTCATAAACTTCTTTCGGATTTTCGATTCTATATTGCTCTTTATTGAGCCAATAGCCATCTGTAAATTTCATTACTCCCCCATTATAATTAACTTTGCCGCAACAGCCTGTGCGAGCTCTATCATTTAACTGCACCATCGGCAATTCCTTTGACCACGTATTTCTGCAGAAAAATGAACAGAATAACCAATGGCAAAATAACAATAACCAAAGCAGCTAAAGCCAAATTCCACTGTTTATTAAACTGACCGAAGAAATAAAAGACTTTCAGCGGAATCGTGTACATGCCCGGCTTGTTAATCGCAAGCGACGGCAGTAAATAGTCATTCCAGAACCAAAGTGAATTCAGCACCAAAACTGTAACCGTCGTTGGCTTCAGCAAAGGCAAAATGATTTTCCAGTAAATACGAAAAGGTCCTGCACCATCCATAATTGCCGCCTCGTCCAGCGATTTCGGAATCCCTTGCAGCGCACCATAATAAAGAAAAGTCGCCATAGAAGTCCCCAATCCAAGATACATAAACATCAAACCTGGACGATTGAGTGCATTAAATTTACCAAACATCGAAATCAGCGGAATCATAATTCCTTGAAAAGGAATCAGCAAGCCAACCGCAATAATCAGATAAAGTACCGTGCTCAATTTTTTATTATTTCTTGACAAAGCATAAGCTGCCATGGACGAAGCAAAAACTAAAAGGAATAGAGCGCCTACCGTCACAAAAAGCGAACTCATTGCCGTATTAAAGAAATCAAGCGTTCCTAAAGCCGTTGGATAATTTGAAAAATCCCATTGTTTTGGAAACCATAGCGTATTTGTAAAAATATCGAGCTGTGATTTGAATGAGTTGACCACAATCAGATAAAAAGGATAGAGCCAGAGCAAAGCGACAACAACTCCTAGAATAATCGTTAAAGTTCGATTCATTCGTTTTGACATCAGAGACTTACCTCCTTTTTATGTGTGCTGATGATTTGCACAATCGAAATCACAACAATAATCACCAAGAAAATCATGGCTTTCGCTTGTGCATAGGACATATTATTATTCGAAAAAGCTTCGTTGAAAATATTCATCGCCGTCATCTCAGTCGAATTAAAAGGTCCACCAGCCGTCAAGGCTAAGTTCTGGTCATACATCTTAAAGGCATTTGATAAAGTCAAGAAAAGTGTAATCGTAAACGCTGGCATCAGCATTGGCAGTTTTACGCGTAAAAATGTTTGTACCGATGTCGCACCGTCAATCGCAGCCGCTTCCATAATCTCATCAGGAATTGCATTGATAAACGAAACATAAATAATCATCATATAACCTGACATTTGCCAAACAAATAAGATGACCAGACCCCAAAATCCCGTACTAGGCGTACTTAGCCAGTTCTGAAAAAAATGAATTCCCGTCGCATCGCCAATTCCCTGAAAAGCTTTATTAAAAATAAATTGCCAAATAAATCCCAGAACAATCCCACCAATCAAGTTCGGCATGAAAAAGACGGTTCTGAAAAAAGTGTTCCAGCGTCCAAGCTTTTGCGTTACCAACTGTGCAAAAGCAAGCGCAATCACATTAATCAAGATGACACTCACAATCGTAAATTTAGCCGTGAACACCAAACTATTGATGAAAGTCGGGTCTTGGAAAGCGATGATATAATTATGTAAGCCTAAAAATCGACTGACCATTGTTCCGTCCCAGTCTGTCAATGAATAATATCCCCCCATAACCAAGGGAATAAAAAGAACAATAATCAAACCAAGCAAGGACGGTGCTAAGAATAACCAATATGCTTTTGATTTGTTTGTCAGCATTGAATCTCTCCCATTTCTAATGGATAAGGTGAGAGAAAAGCTCTCACCTCATTCAACATCTTTATCAAGGGTACCTCTAAAAACTGCTAATTTTGAGTTCGAGCTAAATTTTTCACTCCGCTACGCTACGCTGTCCACACCACAGGCATCCATTCGCTCTAAAGTGCTAAAGCACTAAGGCGAAATGGTTCTCGCTAAGTCGCTATCTCCGCACTTCGTGCTACGCTGTCGATGCTCGCTACGGTGCTAAAGCACCTAGTCGCAATCGCAAAGCGACAAGTCGAGCGGCAACCTCGAGGACTGACGACGAAGCCTTTCGCAAGCTGCACTTGCTCAGAAAAAGACGTGCTGGTGCAAGGTTAGAAGGCTTGAAGCACTGCTTCAAGATTGCGGATAAAGAAAACGAAGTTTTCGTCAACGAAGAGTTCGAAAGATTTAGCCGAACTCGGAATTTCTGAGTTTTTAGAGATGCCCTCACCCTAGCAAGTACTCGTCCGCCTCTCCAGTGGCGATGAACAAGCAACACTATCTCCGTAGCTTTGCTGCTACGCCTACTGATGAAGTAATCACCTCAATTACTGATACTTCTTGTTTGTTTCCATTGTTGCTCAATACCTGTAACAAAGGAATTCCATGACACTTGTCCAGCAACATATTTTTGAAGTTGAACACCCATGATATTTTGTCCCCAGCCGTCTGGATAGGCATTAGAAACCCATGGGATATACTTATTGTTATTCAAAGCTTGGAACAAGGTCTTAGACACAGGGTCACTGATTTGGCTAGCGCTGAAGTTTGAATAAGCTGGGATATAGTCGAAATCATTTACAATCTGATTCATTGCATCTTTATCCGTGTACATCCAGTCAAGAAAGGCCTCGGAAGCTTTTTCATTTGCTGAACCTTTTGTCTTATTTACGCCCCAGTACCATGATGGACCGTCAACATATTTTCCGCTATTATTACCGTTGCCGTAAGAAGGTAAAATTCCCAAATCATTCTTCGCAAAATTAGGGTCCATACCATTCAAAGTAGGAACAATCCAATTGCCTTGATAAATGATAGCAGCCTTATCTGTCGCAAAAAGTTCTTGTACTGAAGTTGCATAACTCAAAGATTGGAAAGGTTCAGCATTATATTTTGCAACCAAATCAATATAATTTTTCATGGCCTGATTGCTTGCATCGCTAAAATTAAGCGTTTTAGAAGTAAATGTGTTTGTCAGACTATTATTAAAATCAGCAGAGATGAAGTCTCCAGACATTTGCGAGCTTACCCATGTATCTGCCTGGTCGCCTGAATAAGCAAAGACGCCTTGTAATCCGAGTTGAGTTTTCTTTGCATTCAGCGTTTCAACAGCGCTCTTAAAGTCTGCAAAAGATTTGATGTTATCGGGGTTAATGCCTGCTTTTTCAAAGATGGACTTGTTAATCATCCAACCATGTCCTTCAATCAGAACTGGTTCACCAAGTACCTTGCCGTCAAGCGTTGCCCCGTCAAGTGTTCCTGGAAGAGCCTTTTTGGAAAGGTCAGTATTAGTTTGGTCGGCTAAATAGCGCTGATAAGTTTTGGCATCAGACAAACCACCAAGCATAAAGATATCAGGTTGGTCACCCGAAGCAAATTTAGCTTTGAGTGCAGCACCAGCATCTTGTCCGCCTCCTACTGTTGTCAAATTAATTTTGACATTGCTGTGCGTTTTTTCATAATCAGTAATAAGACTTTGCATTTGTTTGGCAGTCTCTGTTTTGATATTGAAAATATCAATGGTTACTTTGCCATTTGACCCACTGGCAGAAGAACCTGAACTACAAGCAGCTAAAGCAAGAAGTGCTGCTCCTGCGACGGTTACCGATAATAATACTTTTCCTTTTTTCATGAAAAAGGCCTCCAATAAAATTTTTCAGAATTTGAATTTCTTACGAAAATCTCACCCTGTTTTAACCTAGCAAGTGCTTACTAATTCCCCCACCTCTTACCACAGGTATCCATTCGCTCTATCTCCACTTCGTTACGAAAGACGAGAGCTTCGCTCTCTATCTGCAACCTCAACAGTGCACTACGAAAGATGAGAACTTCGCTCTCTCTATCTGCAACCTCAACAGTGCACCGCACTGTTGAGCTATTGAGCTATTGAGCTGTTAAGCTGTCGATTTCACTAACCGACTAAAAGTCGGAAGTTCAAATCGCAATCAACTAAAGTTGCAAGGCGAAGTGGTATGGCAGAGGATAAGCAGTACTAAACTATGCTTTCGTTCTACTACCGTAGGGTCAGTCGTTTCAGCGACTAGACTTTGCGGACAGGGTAACCTGATATCGAAGATGTCAGGCTGTACCCTAACATTGATGGGAGAAAAAGAATCTCCCACCGATGAAGTATCACTCTAATTTAGTTTAACGCTAAACTTAATGACAAAAATATTCTACCGCTTTCATTTGTGTTTGTCAAGTCGAAAACGCTCTTTTTTTAAATTAATTCTACTTTGTTGTCTTATTGTAATACTACGAAAAAAGTAAATTGCAACAAAAAAACCAACCTTTCGGTTGATTTTATCTTAGCTGAGTTCTTCAACAAGTGCCTTAAGTTGAGCTTTCGTGTGAACACCAACGATTTGTTTAACCACTTCGCCATCTTTTTTGAACATCAAAGTTGGAATCGACATGATACCGAAAGATTGTGCGGTGTGAGGATTTTCATCAACATCCATTTTCGCAATTTTCAATTCAGATTCATCGTATTCTTCTGAAAGCTGTTCAAGAATTGGCGCTTGCATTCGACATGGACCACACCAAGTTGCCCAAAAGTCAATGAGCACGAGTCCTTCTTTTGTTTCTTCTTCAAATGTTGTATCTGTAACATTATATTCCATGATTGGCTCCTTTAAGAAGTTAAATTTATGGAAAACTTCCATAAACCTATTTTATAGAAATTTGCCTTACTTTTCAATAATTCTGATTGATAAACAAAAAATTCCCTTGTTGCTGGGGAAATTCTGTAACCAGTTTTGTTTTTTATCTCAATAGTGCGTACTACCTACGCTGTCGATGCTCACTATGCCAGCTTTACTACAAACGTGAGCTAATAACCTAAATTCAGTGGGAGTTTCAACTCCCACTGAATAAATCTACGCTTCATTTCCAAGATTTGACAGATTGCTCAGAAATGACCGTCTTAGAACTCTTTTTTATTGCGAAAGATACAACTCTCTATTCAGTGCATTCCGCTGTCGATAACAGCCAAACGAACAGGCCCGTTAGTTAAATGCTGAAGTACTTAGGCGAAGTCGGAAACTTCAAATTTTGCTCAACCAACATCTGACCTCAAACAAACTTGTCTTTCAAATATTGGTTGAGCTCTCCTTACTCTAATTATAGCAAAATTTGCTTATTGCACAAAACAATATGGATTTTTCTGTAATTTTACATAACAGCATGTATTATCCGAATATTTAGCACTATAAAAGCCAAGAATTTACTTTCTTTCGGTGACGTGAGACTATTCCCCCAATTATTCCTGGATGAATTAATGCTCACTGAATAAGTTTCTGCTTCATTTCAAGATGGCAATCGTTGCACCACTTCCGCCTGCATTGATTGGAGCATATTCGTAAGATTTGATATGACGATTATGCTGCAGCTTTTTTTGTACCATTTCGCGAATCACACCAGTGCCGATTCCGTGAACAATCGTAATTTGAATAAGGTTTGCAAGTAAAGCTTGGTCGATATAACTGTCCAGCTCAAGT
>JAJXWC010000235.1 GCA_021781855.1 Bacillota bacterium
CTCTCATTGAAGCAAATTGACTCAAATCAATCTGATTAGGTAAACTATTCACATCACCGCTTTTCATTGATAATATCGTTAGCTGACTTAGATTTCCAAAAAGCCGCAACCCAACATTTCCTGACCAGTCTCCATCGATTGAAGAGCCATCTGCATAAGTCACATTCGGATTATCATAAATCAAATTTCCGTTGAGATAAGCTTGAAAACTCGTCCCTTGATAACGAACCAGAAGCCGATAAGTGTTTCCAGTGACAAGCGCCGGACTTGTAATGGTTGTAATCCATTTTCCACCTGGCTGTCCGAGTTGCCAGTTACCTGCTTTCGTATAAGCAAATGACTGATAATTCGTTGAATGATTAGCACCTGCTCTAAATACCAGTCCAAAATTCGTTTGTCCATTATAGACAAATGTAAATTCTAAATCCCCAGAACTTCTCATTCCAGCGTCAGTATTCAATGCAATACTCTCGTAACTCGTTCCAACTTTTTGATTAGCAATACTGAATTGCCCTAAACTAATTTGGCGAGTGGATAAACCGACCATATCTTTCCAAGTTCCAACCTGATTACAAAAATCAGATTGATAAGTGTCAGCCGCCGTTTTTGAAACTGATACAAAGCAAAAGACTGCAAACAAAAGAACAATGAAACTTCGTCCAAACTTTTTCATGAAACACTCCATTTCTATGGCTCAATAAGCGCCTGACAAGCAGCTTTGTCTTTCAGTCACTCACATAGCCTTTCATCTCTTTCATGCACCATGTGAAAAATTTTCTCAAATTGCGGAATTGTTATGGAGGCAACTAAAGAAAATTTTTCACATGGTGCATGACAAATGGCGCAAGAGGCAACTGTGCACCGAATTTCGTTCGAGCACATTTTTGTTTTTTAATAGTTAGTGGATAAAAATGAAGAAGCCCAGTGTACCTGAGCTTTCTCCGACTTATTTCGCAACAGGAGGAACAGGTACTCCAAGAATTCCGAGCGCACTTAGGACAATCGTACCAATAAGAACAATCCAAATCACACGTGTTGAATTCATTTTTTTCTTTCCGAGCATCCAAAAGACCAATACAGTCAGCAATACTGGAATCAAAGTAGGCAAAATGCTATCAAGTGTCGTTTGCAAAGGAAGTTTGACACCATTATGGCTGTAAACCAAAGGAGTCGCAATTTTGATAACAGAAGGAATCAAGGCACCAATGACGGTAATTCCAAGAACAGTTGCTGCATTTGTAAATGCGCCTAATCTGTCTTTCAACGTTGTCACAAGTTTCGTTCCTTGTTTATAACCGAGTGGTAAAAGCCAAGCTCGACCAAATAACAAGGCGATGTTGGCAATCAGCCAAATCAAACAGCCTACCACAGAACCTTGTTGAGCCAAAGTCGCTGCGATTGAGCCAAAGATAGTGCCCCAGATCACGTGGAAAAGCGAATCGCCGACACCAGCAAGTGAGCCCATTAAAGCTGTTTTTAAAGCCGTAACGGTTTCTTTGGCCTTGTAGCCTTCTTTTTCTTCAATGGCGATATCAATTCCCAAAATCAAATTACCAAAGTTTGCATTGGTATTGAAAAATTGATTGTGCATTTTTGCCATATCTTTCAATTCTGCTTGGTTTTTGTATTTTTTCTTCAAGAAAGGCATGATAGCATAAAGATAGCCTGAGCCCATCATACGCTCGTAATTCCAGTTTAATTGGCTGGCTAAAATATAACGCCAACTAATGCGATTCAATTCTTTGGTTGTAATCTTTTCTTCTGCTATTAGTTCATTTTTTTCATTCATCACCGTCAAATCCTCCTTCAAAAACTTCAGAGCTTCCTGCTACCGCTGCTCCTTTTTCCACCTTGTTGCTGTCTGCTTTAAATACAATCATTGCTGCAATAACACCGATAATCGCAATTCCCATCATGGGTACATTTAAGTAAGCCGCCAAGAAGAAACCTGCAAATAAATAAGGTAAATAGCTTTTTGTAGGCAAGTAACGCAACAAAATCCCAACACCGACGACTGGAAGTACGCCACCAGAAACCTGAAGTCCAGTCATCAGCCAAGCTGGCATTGCATTGGTGATGCTTGTTACTGTTGCTGCACCGACCAAGAGCATCAGCAAAATCGGAACTGCACGAGAAAGCCCCCAAAGAATTGAACCACAAAGTACTAAGGCATTAGCACGATGATAATTTTCCTTTTCAATCTGTGCATCAACACGATGAAGCAAGAAAACATTTAAGAAACGCGCTGCAACATCAAGCTGAAGCATCAAGAGTGCAACTGGAACTGCCAAACCAATACCATACTCAGCACCTTTTCCAGATAATACAGCAAAAGCTGTACCAAGCACTGCACCTGTGAAATAATCAGGAATTGAAGCTCCTCCGAAAGCCGCAATACCAAGACGCATCAGTTGAAGCGTTCCACCGACCATTAGACCTGTTTTTAAGTCGCCCATGATTGCACCTGCGACCATACCTGCGATAACAGGCTGGTTCAAAGAGTTTGAAATCAATGATTCATTAATCGCAACAAAAGCATAAAGTGTG
>JAJXWC010000236.1 GCA_021781855.1 Bacillota bacterium
TCTTGTGGAATGGCCAACGGCTTTTGTTGGTGGATTTGACGAAAAATATCTTGCTGTTCCTGAGGAAGTGCTTGTGACAAGTATGCGTGATAATCAGCGCTATTTCGAGCTCCATACAGCTGATGGTAAACTGGCGCCTCATTTCATTTCTGTGCGCAATGGTAATGAAGAACACATTGAAAATGTCATTGCAGGGAATGAAAAAGTGCTTGTAGCACGACTTGAAGATGCAAAATTTTTCTGGGAAGAAGACCAAAAATTAGAAATTGCCGCTCTCGTTGAAAAGTTGAAAAAAGTTACTTTCCATGCCAAAATTGGTTCAATTACTGAACATATGGCGCGTACAAAAGTGATTGCTAGTCAATTAGCTGATTTGACAGATTTGTCAAATACTGAAAAAGCAGATGTGGCACGTGCTGCAGATATTTACAAATTTGACCTTTTGACAGGTATGGTCGGCGAATTTGACGAACTTCAAGGCGTTATGGGCGAAAAATATGCGTTACTTGCAGGTGAAAATGCAAATGTTGCAGCTGCAATTCGTGAACATTATCTGCCGATATCAGCAGAAGGCAGCTTACCCCAAACCAAAGTCGGTAGTATCTTAGCTGCTGCTGACAAAATTGATAGTATCTTATCATTTTTTAATGTTGGTCTCATTCCGTCAGGTTCAAATGACCCTTATGCTTTGCGCCGTGCGGCACAAGGTCTCATTCGTATTATTGAAAAATTTAACTGGCACTTCGATTTCGCCACTTTCATTGACCAATTTTCAGGCGAGCATCATGCCGAGGTGTTGGAATTTGTTCGAGCACGTGTGCAGAAACTCTTGCTTGAAGGTCTTGACCGCTATGATATTGTTGAGGCAGCAATTAATAGCAGAATTTTCGATATTGCAAGCATGATGGAATCTGCTTTTGTCATTGATAGTCATAAATATCATGGACCATTCAAGCCTGCTGTTGAAAATGTCGCTCGCAGTATAAACTTGGCGAAAAAAGTTGAGAAACCACTTGAAGTTGACCCTGCTTTCTTTGAAAACGAAGCTGAGCAACAACTTTATGAACAAATTGAAAATGTGAAAGCACAATGGAATGAACAAGCTTGTGAATATAAATTCCGTACCATCGTTCACCTTCTTGCACCAGCTATTGAAACTTTCTTTGATAATGTCATGGTTATGGCAGACGATGAGCGCGTGCGGGACAACCGCCTTGCTCTACTTACGGAGCTTGTCAATCTGACATCAACTATGGCAGATTTCAGTCTTATTAACACAAAATAAGGAGCACTATGGCGATTACAAACGAACAAATTTCCCGAATCAATGAACTTGCACGTAAGAAAAAAACAGATGGATTAAGCCAATCAGAACTTGAAGAACAAGCTGTTTTACGTCGTGTTTACATTGACAGTGTCAAGGAGAATTTTCGCTCACAAGTTGAAACAGTGAAGCTTGTTGACGAAAAAGGCAATGATGTTACCCCCGATAAACTCAGAAAAATTCAAAAAGAAAAAGGGCTGCGCAGCTAAAAAAGTGGATAGAAGCAGCACGCACTGCTGAGATAAATTCTTGAATTTTCTCAAAAAAATGCTAAAATAGGTTTAATATATCATCAACTCAGGAGGATTTGCTTACTTACTGAGCTGCTATGAATGGCAATATCTACTTTTCTATTCACATTTCACATTGGTAGAAAAGACTTTAATAGATGGGTATGGTGCACACCCGAAACCGCGATAAATCGCTAATGGCGCCTACAATACGAAAGGTTTTTTGTGACCTCTTGTTATTGTAGGCGTCATTTTCTTTGTGCCCACCAAGAAAGGAACAAATGAATATTCTTATCGTTTTTATTTTCGGCATTTTAGGCGGCTGGAGTCGTTATGAAATTAATACTTACCTGCCAAAAGTCGGTAATTTTCCACTAGCAACACTTCTAATTAACCTCGTTGGCTGTTATTTATTTACATTTTTGATTAAAAATTATCTTATGCAGAAAAATATCCATGAAAAACTTATTCTAGGGTTAGGAACGGGCTTTATCGGGGCATTTACAACATTTAGCTCATTCATGTTAGATAGCGACAATCTGCTTGTTGCAGGACATTATGGACAACTGACACTTTATGTTATTTTAAGCATTTTCGGAGGGCTTGGAGCTGCAATTTTGGGAATGTATCACGGCAATCGGCTTGTGGGGGGAAAGCATGACTGAATTCTTCCTCATTGGTATTTCTGCAGGTTTCGGTGCAGTCGTTCGCTATCTTTTCAGTAAACTTAACACGATATTCAAAACATTAGGATTGCCGTTAGGTACATACCTTGTAAATATTGCAGGAACGCTTCTTATCGGCTATCTTTTCGGAAAATTTGGCAATCAGGCTGAAGCATATAAAGTCTTTGCCACGGGCTTTTGTGGTGGTTTAACTACTTTTTCCACCTACAATTTCGAGCTCTTTGATTTATTAAACAAACATGATTACAAACATTTTATAGAATATT